>ONUQ01000029.1 GCA_900321055.1 uncultured Elusimicrobia bacterium | reverse complement strand
GATAAAGATAAACAGAATAAACCTGATAAACCCAATCAGCATCTGTTAGATTATTTTGATAGGCAGGATAAACAAAATCGTAATAGAGCAAAAGAAGGTAAAGGATTTCAAAGAGTTGGGGTAAGCGGGAAAACATGGTAAAAAATATGAAAAATATAAACATAAGAAAAATTATTTTAACAACAATTATTTGTCTGGTATCTGCATTTGTATATGCTAATCAAATAGAGATGAAATCCGGTGTAAACAAAACAACGGTAGCATTGAATGAAACTTTACAGCTTACGGTTTTCATAAAAGGTGATTCAAGAAATTTACCGTATTTTTCGGCACCGACATTACGGGATTTTAATATTTATGGAACATCTCAATCAAAAAGTATGTCTATAATAAACGGTAAAATGTCAAATGCGGTAAATTATATTTATACATTAAGTCCTAAAAAAGTCGGAGAATATACAATTCCGGCTTTCAAAGTTCAATATGACGGACAAGAATATCAAACGGATCCCATAACAATAACGGTAACGGACAAACAAACTGCAAATTCTTCCGTTTCTGTTCAAAATACACAAATACCGCAACAAAGGCACAGTTCTCAAGTTTATAATTTTGATACTTCAAAAGCACTGTTTGTTCAAGCAAAAACAAATAAACAAAGTGCATACATAAATGAAAAAATAATTTATACTTTTTCTTTCTATACATCAGTAAATATTTTATCTAATCCTGCATATCAGGGACCTAATTTTATCGGCTTTTTTACGGGAAACACTACACAAGATAATTATAGAACAACAATTAAAGGAAGAGAGTATATTGTAACGGAAGTTTCTACGGAACTTTATCCGCAGGAAGAAGGAACTATAAGCATAGAACCGGCAAAGATTATGGTATCAATAGAAGATTTTTCTAAAAATCAAGACGATTTCTTTTCAAGTTTTTTTAGAAGAAGTAAAAATGTAGAGTTGGCCACGGAAGAAATAAAATTAAAAGTTTTAAAAGTTCCGCAAAATATCAGTATGGTAGGAGATTTTAAAATATCGGCAACCATTGATAAAAAAGATAAAAAAGAAAACGAACCGTTTGATTTAGTCGTTACTATATACGGAGATGGTAATATAAAAACCATACAAGAACCTCAAATAGTTCTTTCCGACAACTTAAAAAAATATGAAACTTCCGAAAAAACAATAAAAAAGCAGGATAAGGAAATAGGAAAAGAGTTTACTGTTTTGGTTATGCCGTTAAGTGCAGGGGATGGTGAAATAAAGATTTTACCGCAGAAATATTTTAATATGCAAACAAAACAAGTGAAATTTTTACCTGAAAGAAATATTAAGGTTAAAATTTTAGAAGATTTATCTGGTCCTAAAATCAGTTCTGATACGGAAAAAGAAAGAAAGTCTGTCGATTATGGTGATAACGATAGAGTGAATACTTCTTTACAAGATGTAGACTTTTCTTTATTTATAAAAATATATAACTTCATTACAAAGCCTGTCTTGTGGATAGTTTTGGGAGCATTGATTTTGTGTTATATATTAGTAAGATTGATTATTAAATATATAAGATATACTAACAGAGATCAGCAAAAATTAAAAAATAAAAAAGCATACAGGAAATCAAGAAAATATTTCCAAAAGGCAAAAAAAACTAAAGATGTGTTAGTATTTTATGAATATATGTATAAAGGGTTGCTTGAGTATTTTGCTTCTGTTTTGGGGCAATCGGCAGATGGACTTACTGCCTATAAAATAAGAAAAGAATTAGAGCAAAAATCTATAGATGCGAATTTAATAAAACAAATAGAAGAAATTATAGATGAATGTTCCGTTGTACTATATGCTCAGGGAACAATAAATAAAGATGTAAATTTAACAGAGTTTTATAATAAAACTTTTGATGTTATGAAAAAACTTGATATTTAGTTTTTACAAATTTTTTACAACTTTTTTGACAAATAAACATAAAAATAATGTAAAATTATACCATGTAATAGGGCAGATGGGCATAAAACAGCAAAAGAATAGAGGGAATATATTGGTATTGAAGGTAAATTTAGGTTTATTTTTGTAAGGGGCAAAAATGAAAAATTTGGTTAACTTACAATCAATAAAGAAAATGTTTTCGGTAAGGGTAATAAAAGTTACTCTTGCACTCTTTATTTTTGCAAGTTTAATGATGAACATAATTGCTCCAAAGAATATAGAAAATAAGGAACAAATAATAGGTGTGGTATGTTTTGTTCTTAACAATGTTATAGTTAAGACTATAAGAGGTTGTACCGATACATTAATTGTGATGAGTAATAAGATAACAAGAGATTTATATAAATTGATGTTAGGTGATGAGGTAGGAACAAAAGTTCCCGTAAAAAATGAGAAAAAAGAGGAAACCCCGGTAAATACAAGCAGTGATATCGGGATAGAAATGTCGGGTAGAATTTATAAAGAGTTGGTAAGATATACTCAAGATAATAAAGAACCGGTAGTTTTATATGTCGGGAAAACAGGAGAAAAGTTATATAGATTATATTGTAGTGTGAAGGTATATTGTGGACAGCTACACAGTGTATTTATGTTGTTTTTTATAATATTTATAGTAGCAATAAGGGAAAGAAAAGAAGATATAGTAAATCAGATAAATATTGCATTGAAAAATAAAACTAACTTGTGCTAAGGATAGGTACAGGTTAGTTTTGTTTTTTTATGATATGGAAAAAAGTAATAAAATAAATAAAAAATATGAAGAATGGAAGGAGGGCAAAATGGAAAAGATAATGAAATTATTCGTGGGAATAGGGAAATATTTTAAGGAAACTTACAGTACTAATGTATTTCAAAAACTGATAAGTATGCTTGTGGTGGTATGTTTAATAATAAACATAGTAAATTTACCGGCATTTGCATCGGAAAAAAGAGCAAGAGATAATAAAGAAAAGAATGTACAGGTAATGAAAAGCGGAAAAACAAGTACCGGTGAAATGGGATTGCAGAGTTCTCAGGAAGCAATGAGGAGCGGTGGCGGTGAAGGTGTAGGGAAAATGAATTCCGTATGGAACTTGAGTAAAGAGGATATAGATAATATAATAGTGATAGATACAAAAAATG
>ONUQ01000051.1 GCA_900321055.1 uncultured Elusimicrobia bacterium | reverse complement strand
CATCAGACCCTAATCCTAATGCTCCTGCTCCAATTAATGTCGGATCGTCATCGTCTTGAGATGTTGATTTGTTCCCGGTAAAGTTCACATTTGTCAATTCTGCTTTTCCGAATACTGCCAATGCACCCATTTCAGATGCAGTATTATTTGTAAACTTTGCATTCGTTACTGTTAAGCTACTGTTCAATACCGATGTTACTGCTCCGCCATACTTTGCATTATTATTATTAAATTCAGAATCTTCTATTTTAGCTTCGCCCGATACATGTACTGCTCCGCTCCATCCGTTTTTAGCAGAGTTGTAACTAAATGCTGAACTGCTTATTGTTAAATTCCCTGTTGTGGAAGATATAAATATTGCTCCACCGTCAGATCTTAATGAAACATTATCCGTAAATGAAGAATTTTTTATTATCACTACACCTGCACTGTTTATTGCACCGCCTTTCTCGTCCCTATTACCAGAAAAATTAGACAATGTAGCAGACGAAACAGTTAATTTTATGTTCTTATCATCTATCCTGATTCCTCCTGTACCATCTGCATCTATCTTATGCTCGTTTCCTTTTATCTCTATGTTTTTTGTTTGTTGCATTTGCGTCATTTCACCATCAGCATATTTAATATCGTTTTTAATTTCTATTGTGGTATCTTCTGTCCCCTGCACCGCATTTCTAAAATCACCATAATTTGTAACTTCTTTAGTTTCTGCATAACCTAACTGTGTAAAAACCAAAACTGCAACCAACAAAACTGCAACAAACTTCCTACCGATACTACATCCATGACTAGAATCATTTACCATTTTATCCTCCTTTTTTACTAATATTTTATTCTCCTTTTTTTTACTAATATTTATAACATAATATTTATAACAAAAAATATCTGTTTTGTTCTAATTATATAAATTATATAAATTTAAGAAAATATGTGCAACCCCCCACACACCCACACAAAATACACAACCTTTGCTACTACCATGACTGTTATTTTTCCCCCCTATTTTTTTTATTTTATTTACAACAAAAACAATGTAGCAATAATTGTTATATTTTTAAAAAAATTTTTGCTGTAAAGAAAATAAAAATTTATCCGGTCACGATGGATTTTATTAATATAAATTTGATAAACTATCTCTCGGAAAAGAGAAATTCTTTTATTTTATTTTTATAATTTTGTATAATAGAGAGATATGATTTTAATATAAGGTTAAATAATATGAAATTTTTTGGAACAGACGGTATAAGAGGAAAATCTGATAAATTTCCTTTTGATAACAAAACAGTATCTTTAATAGGTTATGTTTTGGCAGAATCTCTGGATAAAACAGGTAACGGAGTTTTAATCGGTTATGATACCAGAGAGTCTTGTAAGAGAATATTAAAAGCATTGCAAAAAGGAATAAATTCTGCAGGAGTGAAAGTTACTAATTTGGGAGTTCTTCCTACACCTGCGGTTGCATATTTATTAAAAAACAATAATTATCAGGCAGGAATTGTAATATCGGCTTCTCATAATCCTTATTTGGATAACGGGATAAAGTTTTTTAGTTCTAAGGGCACAAAACTTCCCGATAATGTAGAAAGTAAAATTGAAAAAAATTTAGTTAAATATATAAACGAGAACAAAGTTTTGAACAAAAATTCAAAAGTAAAGAATGTTTCGGGGAAAAATTTAGTAAAGCAGTATGTTAATTTTTTAACAACATTAATGCCTAAAAATTCGTTAAAAAATAAAACAATAGCAATAGATTGTGCTAACGGAGCATCTTATAAAATTGCACCGCAAGTATTGAAAAAGTTAAAAGCAAAAGTGATTGTTATAAATAATAAACCTACAGGTAAAAACATTAACTTAAATTGCGGAGCATTACATCCTAAACAGGTAGCGGAAGTTGTAAAAAAGAAAAAAGCTTTTTGCGGATTTGCTTTTGACGGAGATGCCGACAGAGTAATAGCTGTTGATGATAAAGGTATTGTAAGAGACGGAGATTATTTTTTGGCTGTAGTATCAAACTATTTGAAAGAAAATAATAAACTTAAAAACAATACTTTAGTTACTACGGTTATGGCGAATATCGGGCTTTTAAAAGCCGTAAAACAAAAAAAAATAAATGTCGTTATAAGCAAAGTTGGCGACAGATATGTATATGAAAATTTAAAAAAATATAAAGCTGTTATCGGCGGAGAACAATCGGGACACATTATATTTAAGCAATTGTTAGATACGGGAGACGGTATAATAAGTGCATTACAATTATTGAATATTTTGGTGACAGAAAACAAGACATTATCTCAAATGTGTTCATGGATAGAAAAGTATCCTCAAATTTTGATAAATGAAAAAGTAGAAAAAAAAGTTCCGTTAGAAAATTTATCACAAACAACCAAATGTATAAAACAGATAGAAAAAGAATTAGGTGATAACGGTAGGGTTTTGGTGAGATATTCGGGAACGGAAAATTTGTTGAGAGTAATGTTAGAAGGACAAGATAAAAAAGAAATAAAGCGAATGGCAAATACTATTATATCAGTAGCAAAAAAAGAAATAGAAGATTGGAAACGATGATAGAGTTAAAAGATTAGATGTATAGCCAGAACCTGTAACGGTGACGACGAGAATGACGACAAAGGCAAATGTCAAAAGATTTAAATATAGGACACGGTGGCAATAAAGAATTGTGAAATATGGTGCCGGATAAAGACAAATTTTAATTTATAATGTATAATTATGTGATACAGGTACTTAAATTTTTAATTTGATTTTAGTAAAATATAAAATATTATATAATATTACGAAAATACGGAAATTGTAGTTTGTACTTAAATATACAGTATTCTTATCAGTAAGTTTTGAGCTAAAATTGTAAAACAATTTTTAAAGGAATTAAAGATGATAAAACTCGGTGTAAATATTGATCATATAGCAACATTAAGGCAAGCTCGCGGAGAAAATTTCCCAAGTTTGTTAAAAGCGGTAGCTATATGTGAGAAAGCAGGTGCCGATTCCATTACAACACATTTAAGGGAAGACAGAAGGCATATTCAGGATAGAGATGTTTTTGAAATAAAAGAATGTATGAGAACCAGACTTAATTTTGAAATGTCAGCTTGTGATGAAATAGTAAATATCGCACTTAAATTACAACCGTACTCTGTTTGCATTGTTCCCGAAAAAAGGCAAGAGCTTACTACCGAAGGCGGACTTGATGTTGAAGGACAAAAAGCACACTTACAAGAAGTAGTAAAAAAGTTGCAAGGTAAAGGTATTATTGTCAGTATGTTTATAGATGCCAAAGAAAACCAAATTCAGGCTTGTGCGGATATTAAAGCTAATGCCGTAGAAATTCATACCGGAAAATATGCAAACTTGTTTAAGTCAGGTAAAGAAAAAGCTCAAGAAGAATTGGAAAAGATAAAACAATCTGCAATATTGGCAAAACAAAACAATCTTATATTTAATGCAGGACACGGATTGGATTATAACAATGTTTCGGACATATGTGAAATAAAAAATCTTAATGAGTTAAATATAGGATTTTCAATAATAGCTCAAGCAGTGTTTGACGGATTAGAAAAAGCAGTATCAGATATAAAAAAAATATTGTTAAACTATTAAATGCCGACATAGCTCAGTTGGTAGAGCAGGTGCTTCGTAAGCACTTGGTCGGAGGTTCAAGTCCTCTTGTCGGCTAATTTTTTTATAAATAAAACATTATAAAGGAAATATCATGTTGTCAAAAATCATAAAAAAAGTTTCTGAGAATTTTATTTTGTACGGATTACCGTTATTTTATATTTTGGTTGCAGTAAGTTTTTATTTAGGGACTTATGACTCGGCACAAATAAAAATCACATTGGTTCAAATCGGAGGTGTAGCTTTAATTTGTTCTTGGGCTATATATAAATTTGAAACAGACCATTTTTACGGTATTAAAAAAAACATATTGGTTTTGGCTCCGATAATATTGTTTTTAATTTCAGGATTAATTTCATATTTACATTCCCCGTTTCCGCTTGCTTCACTAAATGAACTGATAAGACGAATTATTTATTGCTTTTTGGCTATTATTATAATTGATTGTTTTAAAGATAAAAAAAGTTTGGAAAGATTAACTACAGCTTTAATATTTGCAACTTACATTGTATGTATATATGCGGTAATTCAATTTATAGATACAAGATATTTTCCAAGACCTCCGGAAAAAGGACTTGACCCTTTTGTATGGAGATGGGCTTTTGGTGAACGAATATTTTCTACATTCGGAAATCCGAACTTTTTTGGGGATTTCCTTATAGTAATGAATCCGATAGTTTTAGCTTTGTTCTTTAGAAAGAAAAGTATTCATCTTTTATTATTATGGATACTTATACTATTTTCGACAATATTTTCTTATTCTAAAGGTACATGGATAGGTTTTGGTGTCGGTATTGTAGCTTTTGCATTTTTGTTTATAAACTTTGTGTTACAAACAAATAAAAAGAATAAATTTATATTAATAACAGTAATATCTTTATTTATACTGTCCGTAGTTGCCGGCGGAACATTATTCCAACTTAAAAAAAGAATTGACAGTTCATCTTTTAGAGTGTTTACATGGCTTTCTTGTTGGGAAATGATAAACACTCATCCTATAATCGGAACAGGTATAGGAACTTTTTATTTAACATATCCGTCATACAGAAGACCTCAAATATTTTTTATTGAAGGAATGCACAACACGGAAAGTGATCATCCTGAAAACGAATACCTTGAAGTTTTTTATGATGAAGGTTTGATAGGATTTGGTATATTTTTATTACTGTTGATAACAATATTTACCGTCGGTTTAAAAAATTTGGGATATTTTAGAAGAGGAAATTTAAGTAGCACCAAATTATTTTATATGCAATTGGGATTCATTTCCGCACTGGTCGCACAATTGGCTCATGATTGTGTATGTGTATCACTTAGGTTTGTTTCTTCAGGTGTAATGTTATGGATGTTAATAGGATGTATTGTTGCAATTACACTGCATTGTTTTAATAAAGACAATAAAGATAGTGAGTCTATACCGGATTCAGATGTTCTTCCCGTAACAGCAAAAAGAATTTTTCAAGCATTAATATTATTAATAACTATATATTTAATATATGTTTTTTATGGCTTTTTTAGAGCAGATATAATACATTCCGAGGCTATAAAATATTCAAAAGCCAACAATTTTACAAAATCCATAGAACTATATAATCAAGTTATAAAAAAGAATCCTTCTTTTATTATGGCAAGATATTTCAAAGCAAACAATTATAACGACAGATGGCAAAATGATGATCCTCAAAAAGCTATTGAAACATATAATGAACTGTGGCAATTGGCTCCTAATTATGTTCAATCAAAGTTTCTTGCAGGGTTAGTTTATTCAAAACTTACAATGCATTTTAACAATTTAGCAAATAAATATGTTAAAGAACATAATGAAAAAGCTAAACAGGAAGCCGTATTGAAAAGGGATGAATGTTTTAAACAGGCAATAAAATATTTCAACCAATATAAAATGATAGATCCCATATTTCCGTATACATATTTTCAATTGGCAAACTTATATGTACACTCAGGGCATCCGGAGCTTGCAGAAAAAGAATTTTTAGAGCATATAAACTATCCTTCAAAGTTACAAGAAAAACCGCATAACTTTTATACGGAAGATTGGAAAAAAAGGAGAATGCCTGAATATTCGCAATCTTGTTTGAATTTAGGCAGTTTAGAATTAGCAATGAACAAAATTGATAATGCAGAACTTATTTTTATAGAATCATTGAAATATGTTCCAAACAATATAGACGGTTTAAAAAACCTTGCAACCGTTTATATGAAAAAGCAGGATAAAAAGAAATATAACGAAATTGTAAAAAAATTAAAAATTTTATATCCGCAAGACGAATATGTTAAAAATTTAAAGGAAAACATTTAGTTTTATAAAAAAACTTATATATACGGGGTTTCTTATGAATTTGACAAAAAAAATAATCAAAAATCATTTAGTTTCGGGTTCAATGGAAGTCGGTACCGAAGTTGCACTAAAAATAGATCAAACATTAACTCAGGATGCTACCGGAACAATGGCTTACTTACAATTTGAAGCAATGAATGTTCCAAAAGTAAAAACAGAACTTTCGGTTAGTTATGTTGACCATAATACATTACAGTCAGGTTTTGAAAATGCCGACGACCATAAATTTTTGCAAACAATAGCAAATAAGTACGGTATTGTATTTTCACCTGCAGGTAACGGAATTTGCCATCAGGTACATTTGGAACGGTTCGGTATTCCGGGAAAAACATTAATAGGTTCGGATTCGCATACTCCAACGGGTGGCGGAATAGGTATGATTGCTTTTGGTGCAGGAGGATTAGATGTAGCCTGTGCAATGGCAGGGCAACCTTTTTATATAACAATGCCAAAAATTATTAAAGTAAATTTGGTAGGAAAATTAAGAGATTGGATAAGTGCAAAAGATATAATTCTTGAACTTTTAAGATTGGAATCCGTTAAAGGCGGTAGAGGAAAAATATATGAATTTGCGGGAGAAGGTGTAAAAACATTGTCTGTTCCGGAAAGAGCAACAATTACAAATATGGGAACAGAGCTTGGTGCAACAACAACGGTTTTCCCTTCGGATGAAATTACAAAAGATTTCTTAAAAAGGCAAAACAGAGAAAAAGATTGGACAGAAATTACGGCAGATAAAGATGCAACTTATGACGGAGAAATAACAATAGATTTATCGGCATTAGAGCCGTTAATAGCAATGCCTCACATGCCGGATAATGTAAAAAAAGTTAAAGACTTAAAGGGTATACCCGTAGACCAGGTTTGTATCGGTTCATGTACAAATTCATCTTATGCGGATATGATATTAACCGCAGAAGTTTTAAAAGATAAGAAAATAAATAAAAATACCGGTATGACAATATCTCCCGGTTCAAGACAGGTTTTTTCAATGCTTGTAAGTTCCGGAAAATTTTTCAATATAATAAATGCAGGTGCAAGAGTTTTAGAATGTGCTTGCGGTCCATGTATCGGTATGGGGCAAGCTCCAAAAACAAAAGCCGTTACTCTTAGAACATTTAACAGAAATTTTGAAGGAAGAAGCGGAACAAAAGATGCTCAAGTTTATTTATGTTCTCCGGAAGTTGCTGTTGCGGCAGCATTGACGGGTGAAATTACCGATCCTACAAGTTTGTTCGGTGCAAAACCAAAGATAGAATTGCCTGAGCATTTTTATATAAACGATGAACTTTTTCAAAAACCGACAAACGATTGTGAAATTGTTAGAGGTCCAAACATAAAACCTTTACCGAAATTTGAGCCAATGCCTGAATCAATGGAGGCAGATGTTGTTCTAAAAGTCGGCGACAATATTTCTACCGATCACATTTTACCGGCAGGAGCAAAGATACTGCCTTTAAGGTCAAATCTTCCTGCAATATCGGAATATACTTTTGGTGCGGTAGATAAAGATTTTGTTGCAAGAGCAAAATCCGTAAAAAACGGAATTATAGTCGGTGCTGAAAATTACGGACAAGGTTCTTCAAGAGAACATGCCGCACTTGCTCCGAGATATTTAGGTATAAAATTCGTAATTACAAAATCTTTTGCAAGAATTCATTTGGCAAATTTAATTAATTTCGGAATAATTCCTTTAACATTTGATAATCCTTCCGATTACGAATTAATAAAACTTGCCGATAAAATAGAATTTAAAGACATAAAAAACATTATTACACACAATAAAGATTTAATAATAAAAGTTAACGATAAACCTGTAAAGTTAAACTATACATTTACTGACAGACAAAAAGAAATATTGTGTGCGGGTGGTTTATTAAATTGGATAAAAGAGGCAAAATAATATGGACGAACAGGAAATAAAACAATTAATTTCTAAAAAAGTTTCTATAGCAAAAATTGCATCTACACAATTGGGCTTAATGGATTTTAAACAAAGAAATGCAATTTTGTTATCTATAGCAAATGCATTGGAAAAAAATATCAGCGAAATTCAATTTCACAATGATATAGATGTGGAAACTGCAAAAAAATCAGATTGTGAACAATCATTGATTGACAGATTAACACTTACTACAAAAAGAATAGAAGATATGATTCATGCCGTTAGAAGTATAGTTAACCAAAAAGATCCGATAGGTGAAATAATAGAGTCTAAACAGGTTGACGGTATAGATATACAAAAAGTCAGAGTTCCTTTAGGAACAATAGCTATGATATATGAGTCAAGACCTAATGTTACGGTAGATGCTGCAGCATTATGTATAAAATCAGGAAATGCAATCATTTTAAGAGGCGGAAGCGAATCAATAAATTCAAACAAAATACTTGCAAAAATTATATCTTCCGCAGGAGAATCGGCAGGTATGCCGGTGGGTGCAATTACATTTATTGATATAGTAGACAGATTAGCAGTTTCAGAGATAATAAAACATGATGAATTGATAGATTTGTTGATTCCCAGAGGAAGCGGAAAAATGATAGAGTTTATCAAACAACATTCTACAATTCCTATTCTTTCTCACGGTAGCGGGCTATGTCATACATACATAGATAAATCTGCAAATATTGATATGGCAATAAAGATTGCCGTAAATGCTAAATGTCAAAGAACGGGTGTATGTAATGCTACCGAAACATTATTAGTTCACAGAGATATAGCAAAGACGGTTTTACCAAGATTATATAAAGAATATTTTGACAATAAAACAGAAGTTAGAGGTTGCAGAATTACAAAAAGTATCGTTAGTGAAGTTAAAGAGGCTACGGAACAGGATTGGCAAACGGAATATCTTGATAATATAATATCAATAAAAGTCGTTAATTCTTTGGATGATGCAATAAATCATATAAACAGATACGGTTCAAAACATTCCGAATCCATAATTACGGATGATAAAGCAAGGGCAGAAAAATTTCTAAAAGAAGTTGATGCTGCAGCAGTTTTTCATAATGTTTCTACAAGATTGCATGATGGCGGGGTTTTCGGATTGGGAGCAGAGATTGGAATATCTACCGGAAAATTCCATGCCAGAGGAGCGATGGGGGCAAGAGAATTGACTACAACAAAATTCGTTGTTAGAGGTAACGGAAATATAAGACAATAGTTATCCTTTTGGAGATATTATGAATGAGCAAGATTTAGATAAATTAGAAGCAGATATAAGAGAAGAAAGTGCTTTAATAACAAAACTTATTGACGAAATCGGAAATGTTATTGTCGGGCAAAAATATGTTATAGAAAGATTGGTAGTAGGTTTATTGGGTAACGGACATATATTGCTTGAAGGGTTACCGGGACTTGCAAAAACTTTAGCGGTTAATTCTTTAGCAAATGCTATTCGGGCAGATTTTAAAAGAGTTCAATTCACTCCCGATTTGCTTCCCGCAGATTTAGTCGGTACTTTAATATATAATCCTCAAAGCGGTAATTTTACCGTAAAAAAAGGTCCTGTTTTTACAAATATCGTTTTAATAAACAGAGCTCCGGCAAAAGTACAAAGTGCTTTGCTTGAAGCTATGGTCGAAAGACAGATAACGATTAATGATACAACATATCAGTTACCTACACCGTTTTTAGTTATGGCAACACAAAATCCTATTGAACAGGAAGGAACATATCCTTTACCCGAAGCTCAATTGGACAGATTTATGTTAAAAATAAATGTAGGGTATCCGACTTTAAAAGATGAAAAAATAATACTTGAAAGAATGACAAAAGGTATTAAACTCAAAGCAAACCCTGTTTTAACATTGGAAAACATACAAAAATCAAAAGGATTAGTTAACGAAATATATGTTGATGATAAAGTAGAAGATTATATTGTTAACATTATATATCCGAAGTTTGCCACTTTCTTGAACAAAAAAAAGACACCAAAAAATATTTTTTCCGACGGTGAAAATTTTTTTTGATGTCTAAAAAATATGAAATATTTTTGTATACATAAATATAATACAAATATAAGTTATTTTACTTTTTCTATTGAACTTTTCATTTCTTTTATATCTCCTCTTCTTATAAACATTTTG
>ONUQ01000016.1 GCA_900321055.1 uncultured Elusimicrobia bacterium | reverse complement strand
TTTCGGTGACAATTTTTCGTTCTTAAGAAAAACGGAATACAAACCTGTAGAAAATAAGATAATATGGCTATATACAAATTTCGGTGACAATTTTCCGTTGCCGAAAGTGGGACATATAGTAGATGTTTTGGCAGATGATTGGTCAACAAGTATAAGATAGTAAAGGAGAATATTTATGGCAACTCAAAACTTACAAATTCCGCAAATAAGTCCGCAGGACTTAAAACAAATGTTGGAAATATTAGATAAAATGCCTAATCCTCCTGCACTTATGGTATATGGTGCTCCCGGAATAGGTAAAACATCAATCTTGTCCGATTTTGCTAAAAAAAAAAATTACGATTTAAGAGTAAAACATTTATCAAGAATGGATGCAACGGATTGGTCAGGTATTCCCAAACAAAATGAAGGTCAAATGTTTACCGAATTTATGCCTATATCAATATTCAAACCTTTAGAAAAAGGCAAAAACAAAATAATTATATTTTTTGATGAATTAAATACCGCAATGCCACAAGTATTAAATGCCGCACTTGATGTAATACTTGAAAAAAAAGGTGAAGGATACGGGGCAATATTACCGGAAGATACAATAATACTTGCTGCAGGAAATTTGGGTGAAGAAGATGGAACTTATGTGGAAACATTATCGTCAGCAGTTAAAACAAGAATGATACAAGTTAGAATGAAACAAGAAACACAACAATGGTTGGAATGGGCAAAAAGTAAAAATATAAACAAAACAATAATAGATTTTATAGAAAAAAACAACTCACAATATCTTGTGGATTTAAAAGGCTTTCAGGATAATTTAGATCAGGTTGCAACTCCGAGAGGTTGGGAACGAATATCAAATTATATGGATGCAATATTTAATAACGATTTTAATATGTATGTAGATAAAATTCTTGCATTTAAAAATATGGTTATAGGAACGATAGGTAAAAAAGTCGGAGAGATATTTTTAAATTATTATTTTGAAAAACAGTCTAACCAACAAACAACATATATTCAATGGCAAAAAGATATTGCTACCGCAAAACAATTTTATTCAAAAGAAGTTGCAAGTATGACATTAGATAAGTTCATAAATTTAACTTGCCTTATAAATACCGGGCTTTTAAAAGATTTTCCGTCTGCAAAACAAGAAGCAAATACTTATGCCCAATTTATGTCTGAAGAAATAGATAAGTTAAAAAAAGCACAGCTTACAAGTTTGGCAACATACAATATTTCGGCATTGGAACAATATTTGTCTGCAAACGGTTATGAAGAACTTAAAGAAAAGTTAAGAAAGGGAAAATAAAGGAAATATAATGAAAACAATAAAGGCTGAAAAAACATTACAAGAATTATTAAATAATATACAAAAAGAAACACAGAACAAAACATCTGTTTCTAACGGGAAATTAAAAAATGATTTTGGTAATACATACTATTTTACAAATAATAAAACAAAAGCTAATAAATTGAACAATATATTAGTTTCGGAAGTTGCACAATCTCAAACAAAAACAATAATACCGCCTACAATAATTCCATACACAATAGGTTTTGTACAACTTGCTTCACTTGCAAAATTCGGTTCAATAGATACATTAAATATATGTGAATATACAGACGAGTGGTTTGGAATGTTTATTTATTCACTTACAACAAAAACCATTCAAGATTCTTTCTTTGCGGATAGATACGGGACAACGGAAAACAAAAGAGCTAACCTTTCAAAAGATTTTAGAAATTTTATCAGAGATGTGATTTTAAATTTAAAAGAAGAAAAACTTGAAGAACTGATAAAAACGGAAACATTTCAAGACGAAGTATCAATAATGTTTTTTGATACATACAAAAAATATAAAAATGTTGAACAGGAATACAAATATTCAAAAAATAAATTTATACATTCACTTTCAGCATATAAATACTTATATGAAGCAGTTACAAAAAAACAAGAAATAAATTCCATAAATAAAGTTATAATAGTTGAAAATTTTGATATGTTGGAACCTATATTTCAAGAAATATTAAAAAATATAAATTGTCCCGTATATGTTATGGATGATGAAAAACTTAATGAAGAAAATTATAAAAAAAATACCGAAATATATAATTTTATGACACCGCTGGACGAAGCTGAATTTGTCGGGTGGAAAGTAAAAGATTTAATGCAACAAGGTGTATCGGGAAGTGATATATCCGTATGTTGTGCAAATAAAAAAACAATTGAAGTGTTAGAAACTGTCTTTGACAGGTTTAAAATATCCGGTGAAAAACAAACTAAATTAATAGAAAACAAATATTACAGGTTAGTAAAAACATTGTTCAACATAATTTATAAACAAGATGTTAATTATATAAATTTGCAGGATATTTTCTATGCTAAAAAGTCTAAATTTATGTTGGAACACGGTTTTTTTAAGTTGAACAATATGTTTGTTGAAAAAGGTGTAACATCTAAAGTAAATAAAATAGAAAGTTTAATAAAAACAGTAACCGAATTTATAGAACAAAATAAAAATGAAGAAAAATATGTTAAAACAACAGAAATATTAAAATCATTTTTGAAGCTTGCACAAAATCAAAATTTAAAAATTACGGAAATTGCTAACCAAGTTATTAACGATAAATACGATAAACAAATTATAAACGATATAATGATTGCTTTATATGAACTGGATACAATTCTTGACGGACAATCAGGGGAAAAGTATATTAAAAATGCATTTGCCTTGTTTAGTATATTAGATGACAGAGAAATAAATTCCACAAGAGAAAAATTGTTTTTAGATACCGAAGACGGATATGTAAAAGAAGATACATACAACATAGAAATTGCAAAAATAGAGCAACTGAAAACACTAAAATCAAAATATTTGTTTATATGCGGATTAAGTGCAAGTTTCGATAAAAATATACAGTTATCGTATCCTCTGAAAATTGCCAAAGCATTGGAACTGG
>ONUQ01000093.1 GCA_900321055.1 uncultured Elusimicrobia bacterium | reverse complement strand
TTTATCGGATAATTTTTACTTATTTTCAATATAGTTAAAATCAGTGACTTATTCTCATACGATTCATTATTAAGTTCGGTTTGTTCTTTTACGGTAAGCTGTTTTGAAAAAAACAAAGCTAAGTCTCTTTATAATTTTATTATCATTATAATAAACTGCAAGCTGATTGTTATTTGTATCATATTTGATTTTTTGTATCGTTGCATTGGGAAAAGCTGTCAATTGTTCTTTATTTTCTATCAATTTGTTTTCTATTGGTGTTAATTTAAAAGTATCTTTGTATCTATAAAAGAAATACAAAAATGACGGTTCTAACAGTTTAAGTTCACTATTAATATTGTTAATATCCCTATTCAAAACATTATCATTATCATAAGGAATTTCAACAAAACTTCTCCCTTTTATTGCACTTTTAAAATGTACTGTAATCATACTTTCTTTATTGTCTACCGAAACTTCTATCACATTTGCATTTTCAAATCCATCCAATCCTTCATATTTCATTTCCGGCAGTTTTATATCTATTCCATAAGTTTCCAAATTTTTAGTTATCCAATAAAATATCTTCTTTCCCGATATATGTTCTTCTTTATTATCACTATTATTAAGTTTTATCAGGTTGGCTTTTTGTGCATCGGTAAGTTTTTCACGAAGAGAGAGTTTAAAACCGCCAATGTATTTGTCGTTATTATTTTTATTGTTATAATAAGCTATAATTTTTTTATTAGCTTCATCATATTTGATATCACATATAAAATTTCCATCATCTTTTATATTTTGATAATTCAACTCTCGCAAATCTTCCAATTTTACTTTATTTTGTTTTATTATTGTCTGTATCCAGATTAACTTTTCTTTGTATTGTTGTACAAAATTAAATAATAGCATTCCTTCTATTTTCTTATCATCAAATACTTTGCGAATGTCATCTATATCAATATCTTTATCAAGAAGAATGTCAAAAGATTTTTTTCCGTTTATTTCGTTTTTGAACTCTAATTTAATCTTTTTATTATTACCATTCTGATCTGTTTCAAATAAAATTTTTTTTATCTCTGCACCATAAAATTTACTTAACACATTATCTTCTTGCCATCCAATGTCCATTCCGTAAATTTGTTCATTTCTAATTATCCAATCAATCAACGGCTTCCCAACTATACTGTTATTATCTCCTTTATTCAATTCCTTTAGTTTTTTTATTTGACTATCATCGGCTTTTTCCTTAATATCAACAACCGTAACCGTCATATTATTTTTATTAGAATCTTTATAAAAAATAATAATTTCTTTACTATTTTCTTTATATATAATATTTTCTATCGTTGAATTGTTAAAAAGCCCTTCTTCTAAATTTTTTTCATTCATTTTAGCAGATACATTAATAAATATTCCATAAGAATCCAAATTTCTAAATAGCCAATCAACTAACGGCTTTCCAATTATATCTTTATTAATATTTTTTCTATTTATTCTTTGCTCTTCATTATCGGAATTAAATTTAAAAAGAAATCCTTTTATAATATCTTTATCATCTTTATAATAAAGTACAAGATAATTTTTATCAACATATTCAAAGTATTGTATCTTTGTTTCTTTGCCAAGAAGCTCAAATTGCTTTGTTAAAACATCTCCTTTTGTTACAGATATTATATCTATTTTTAAATCTATTCCATAAAACTGTTGATTCCCAAGTATCCAAGAAACTACCGGATTTCCAATTATATCTTTATTATCACTATTATTAAGATTGTCCAGTCTTTTTTTTGTTCTTCGGTAAGAGCATCTTTAAGATAAAAGCTAAGTCTCTTTATAATTTTATTATCATTATAATAAACTGCAAGCTGATTGTTATCTTTGTCATATTTAACACTTTGTATATTTATATTGACAATTTTACTTAGGTCTACTCCCGTTTTTATCTGTTTTTCTTCAATTAGTTCTAATCTTAACGGTTCTTTAATCTTTTCTATAAAATAATATAATGGCAGTTCATATCCGTTGTTTCTTATTTTATTGAACTCTCTTAGAATTTCCTGAACTTTAGTCTGCTCAATATTTTTGCTAAGAGGAATTTCAATAAATTTTTTAGCATTTATTTCATTTTCAACCTCTAATTCAATCTTTCCACCCTTACCATTTGATCCTGCAGAATATAAAGTATTTTTAATCTTTGCATTATTAACCCCCACCATTCCTTCATATTCCGTTTTTATTAATTTTATCCCATAAGAATCCGTATTCTTAAATATCCAATCAACCAACGGCTTTCCAATTATATCTTTATTATCACTATTATTAAGTTTTATCAGATTGTTTTCCATGTATCTGTTAAGATTTTGCGAAATATGAAACATAGCTTTCTTTATATCATTACCGTCTTTATAATAAACTATAATTCTATCCGAATCTTGTTTTTTATAATATTTCATACTTTGTATAATTGCATCTTTGGAAATTTTATTCAATTGCTCTACCGTTTCTATCGGTTTTTCCTCTGTTAATACTAACCCTAAAGGCTCTTTACTCTCTTTTATAAAATAATATAATGACTGATTTTTTAATTTTTTAGTTATCTTAGAAACTTCTTCTGCAGAAAGACTTTTGTTAAGAGGTATTGCGATATAATTTTTCCCGTTTATTGACTCTGTGAACAACACTCCAATTGATTTCATATCACCTTCAATACTGTTTATCAATCTAAAATCTTTCACAATCGGATTATAAACACCGATACTAAAATTTTTATATTCTTCTATCAGTTTTATTGCACAAGATTTTTCGTTTTCTATTATCCAATCAACCAACGGCTTTCCAACTATATTATTCATTTTGTTTTTATCATCATTAACAGCTTTTAGATTTGTTTGTTGTTCTTTTGTAAGAAGTCTATTGGAAACAGTAGAAAATCTAACTGTCTTTACAACATCTTCACCTTTTATATTTTTTTGCCCATCCGTATAAGAAACTTCAATTTTATTGTCATCTTTAATATATTTAATATCCTTTATTATTGTCTTGCCAAGTTTCAACAAGTCTGCTACCGTTTCTATCGGTTTTTCCTCTGTTAATACTAACCCTAAAGGCTCTTTACACTCTTTTATAACATAATATAATGACGGATTTTCATCGGATAAAATTCTTTTCGTTATATTTATATTGTCATACTCCAATTTAGGAATACTTTTGTAAAAATATATTGTAACAGACTTTTCATTTTTAAGAATTATTTCAATACCTACTACTTCTTTTTTGTTATATGCTCCTTCT
>ONUQ01000014.1 GCA_900321055.1 uncultured Elusimicrobia bacterium | reverse complement strand
TGTCACGAGATGTAATATATTAATTATTTGTTAGTGCAAAAAGAAAATTTGAAAAAGAACAAAAAAAGTAACTACAAATAGTGATAACTAGTCTAAAAAACAAATAATTCGCTGTTTTGTCTTTGCCGTTTGCCGTTTTCGTTGTTGTCGTTTTTTATTTTCCATAGACTGCCACACCCTAACGGGTTCGCAGTGACAGCACATTTGATTGTCTTTCATTCATTGCCGTAATTTAAGCTTTCTGTTCCTTATATCTTTGAATATAAATCAATCATTTCTATTACGGTTAAAGCTGCATCAGAACCTTTGTTACCTGATTTTGTTCCTGCTCGTTCTATTGCTTGTTCAATATTTTCTGTTGTTAAAACACCAAATGCTATAGGAACATTACTTGATAAAGAAACCGTTGCAATTCCTTTTGACACTTCTGCAGATACATAATCAAAATGAGGTGTAGCTCCTCTAATAACACAGCCTAAACAAATAATAGCATCATATTTGTTTGAATCTGCAATTTTTTTTGCTACTGAAGGAATTTCAAATGCTCCGGGAACCCAGGCAAGAGTAATATCTTCTTCCTTTGTTCCGTGCCTTTTTAACATATCCGTTGCTCCGTCAATGAGTTTGCTTGTGATAAACTCGTTAAATCTTGATGCAACAATGGCAATCTTTTTACCTTCTGAATTTAGTTTCCCTTCTAATATTTTCATACCGTTCTCCTTAAAAACACTGATACAACAGATGTTATATAAATTTAAAAATTTTTATCAGATAAACACCTAAACAATTACGACACTAACAAACTTTTAACCTATATTAATTCAATTATTTACTGAGTTAAGATTTTATTGTTCCAATATAATATTATAATCTTCTCTTGAAATTTCATCTGAAGGAATAAGTTCTATATCTTTCTTAAATAATTCATTCAATCTTTTGATTCTTTGTTTAAAATACTGTTCTACATCAGGATGTAATTTTATTTTTATTTTTCCAAAATAATCTTCTATTTTCATCTGTTCTATTTCTTGACAAACCGATATAAAAATAGATTCTTTTGATAACACTAACCCGAGTCCGTGGCAAGTAGGACAAGTATCACCCAACAACGAAAATAAAGACTCTCTTTTTCTTTCTCTTGTCATTTCTATAAGTCCTAAATGAGTAATAGGCCATATTTTTATTTTTGCTTTGTCATGTTTAGTTGCTTCTTTAAGTGCTTCTAAAACTTTTTTTCTGTTTTTTTCTTTTTTCATATCAATGAAATCTATAACAATAATTCCACCGATATTTCTTAATCTTAATTGCCTTGCAACTTCTTGTGCCGCCTCTATATTTGTAATAGTTCCTACTTCTTCCTGAGTATTATGGTTTCCTACAAATTTACCGCTATTAACATCTATTGCACATAACGATTCTGCTTCTTGTATAATTAAATATCCGCCCGATTTGAGCCGTGCCTTATTTGATCTTAACCTTTTTATTTCCTCTTCTATTCCATAAGCTTTAAATATCGGTTGTTTTCCTTCATATAAGACAATCTTATCTTCAAGTTCGGGAGAGACGGTTCTTACAAAATCAACAACATCATCTAATTCTTTTTGGCTGTCTATATGCATTATTTTCACATCTTCACTAAAATGATCTCTGACTGTTTGAAAAACTACTCCCAAATCTTTATGTACACAAGTGCAACTTTTAGAATTATTAAATCTGTTTATTATTGAAGCCCACAATCTGGCAAGATATTTCATCTCTTTTTCAATTTCTTCTTCGCTTGCATCTTCAGCTTCGGTTCTGATAATAATTCCGCCGGCTAAATTTGTTTTCAATTTTTTAACTATATTTTTTAATCTGTCATATTCTTGTTCGTCTTCAATCTGTTTAGAAACTCCAATTCTTTTGCTAAACGGCATATAAACCAAAAGCCGTCCGGGTAAAGATATATCCATTGTTACTTTTGGTCCTTTTGTGCTAATAGGTTCTTTGTAAATTTGAACCATAATATCTTGCCCGACTTTTAGCATATTCTCTATCTTTTTTTCATTCTTTTGAGCTATAACATCAGCTACACCCAAATATGCACTTTTGCCAAAACCTATATCAATAAAAGAAGAAGATAACCCAGAAACGATATTTTGAACTTTACCTTTATAAATATTGTTCAAAAGTTTTTCAGTTTCTCTTCTTTCTATAAAAATGTCGGATAATCTGTCATCTTCCAAAACAGCAACTCTTGTTTCTTCAAATGTTCTGTTTACTATGATTTCTTTACTCATTTATAATTTAACCTTATTTTTTTAAAACTTTATTTTCTTTTAAAAATTTATATGTTTTTTCTGCCATACCATAAGTATCAATATCACTACTTTTATTATCGGTATCTAAAAACATTATTCGTGAAGAATTTTTTACATAATTTGAGATTACATTGTTGATTTTATCATCTTTAGGATAACCTAAGAAAATTAATTTAATATTGGATTTATAAGAAATTTTTTCTAATTTGTTTATATCGGACAAAATCCAATCATTTATATATTCCGTTTTTTTATTATAATCAACCGTATTAATACTTAATATGGCATCAAAATCTTCATTGGTTTTTGGTAAATATTTATCCAGTTCTTTTGCAAAATATAAAACTTCTGCAGTAATGTCGCCCTGATACATCATGTATATCAATGATAACCCTTTATAACAAATATTATCGGTATTTAAAGGGTCTGCCAAAATTCCTTCTTCAAAACATTGTAAAGCTTTTAATTGAGAATCTTTGTTTTCAGCCAAATAAACAGAACCCAAAGCATAATGCAACATACTTTGTGCAGGATTTTTCTTTAAAGCAGACTGTAACAATGTTTTTGCTTCATCAAACTTTTTTTCATTTATAAGCTCCCAAGATTTTTTATATGCTTCAATAGAAAACACAATATTGTTATCGGTATTAAAATTATTATCTAAAGCATAAAATGTCGGTATAACTTTCGGCTTAAAAACTTTTGTTCGGGTGCCTGTTATTTTCTTGTAAACCATACTTAATATAGTTTCTTTTGAAACGGAATATAATTTTGACATTTTATTATTTATTTCACGAACATCAAGGTTGCTTTCTTTTATAGAAAATCTGCTAATACCTATACTTTTCATATAAGAAGAAAAACCGTATAAGTTATGATAATTTGAAAGTCCTACCATCAATATAATTGCTTCGGAATTATTTTGTTGTGACAGCATATCACAAAGTTCTACACATTGTGTTGTATTCATACCGAATTTGGAAAAATCTTTTAAAATAATTATATTTTTTCCAAAATCTTTATCTATAAAATCCTGAAGACTTTTTGTATATTTTGTATTAAAAGAATCCGATAGGGATAGATTATCTGTTATAAATAAAACAGATTTTTCCGCAAAAACAGATGTTGCCAAAGATATAAATAATGATAAAAATAAAAATGTTTTAAACTTCATATATAAGTCCTTTATGTTCTACAAATAATTTCTCTCTCTTAGTATACAATATTTTTGTTTCTTTTTCTTCTATCTTCAACAGGTTTTGCAATACTTTTTCAAGTTTTACATTATTTTTAGGATAAAATCTTAAAAATATTTTAAAGGTATTTGAGTCTATAATTTCTATATTTTGTATCAGTTCTCTCAGATTTATTATAGTTTCTTTTCCTTTTTTTACTTTTTTTACAAGAATTTCTTTTTGATTCAAATATTTATCAACTTCTTCCCGTGTTAAATTTGTACCTTTAACGGTATATTCCGCTAAGTTTATAAGTCCCTCTATTGACGGCAGTCTTAAAGGAATATATTTTGCACCGATAAGAGTATATCCTTCAGGTAAAATTTTTGATATTTCCTGCTTTATAAATTCAATATTTGCTTTTTTTGTCAATGCCAAATCCACATATTCACAGGAACTTTCATAGCCTACCGTTATTGCCGGACCAAATGCGGCTTTTACCTGCGGGCTAAAACCGTTAGTGTATGCTAAAGGTAAACTTGTTCTCTTTAATGCTCTTCTAAAAAAATCTATTTGTTCAAGTTGTGAAATATATTTTACACAACCTTGTCTTGAAAATTTTAACAATACTCTGAATTTTGTTTCAAATATTTCCTTTTTTACCGAAGAAATGTTTTCGGGCAACTTTGTTATTTGTTTTTCTTTGTCTTCACTTGTTTGTGCCGTTTCTTTTATCCCGTTAATGTAATCATTATATAAAAATTGTTTATCTACACCTAAATTTATATGTTGCCAAGGTAACACTTCATCAAAATTTCTTCTTCTGTAAACATAAAAGTTCAAATCAAAACCTGCTTCTTTTATACTTTCCGTCCAACCTTCAAAATTAAACTTATCTTTCCATTGATCAAATCTCATACCTTTTTGCCATGCAATATGGATGGCTTTAGATACTCTTCTGTCTGCCCTTGCTAAAAAAGCCTCTATAATACTTGCCTGATGATTATGTGCTTTTATATCTGCCGGTATCATTTTTTTGATTTTTGTTATTGTATCTTTTATGTAGTCTGCATTAAACATCGGTTCCCATTGAAAAGCAGTTTGTGCTTTGGGAACAAAAGGGGATATTGTTATACTAAAATTCAATCTGTTAGAAACTTTTTTTACTTTCTCTATCAACTCTTTTATTTTCATAATATCTTCTTCCTGTTCTGACGGAAGACCTATCATAAAATATAATTTTATTGCTCGCCATCCCATATCATAAGCAAAAGTTAATGTATTGATAATTTCCTGTTCGGATAAATATTTTCCTATGACATTTCTAAGTCTGTCGGAACCGGCTTCCGGTGCAAATGTTAATGACGGTTTTTTATCTCTGTTAAGATACTGTGCAACTTTCAAAGAAAATTTATTACATCTCATTGACGGTAAAGTTACATTCAGATTTTGTTTATAATATTTTTCGTTTGTTTGTAATAAAAGCTCTTCCAAATCTTTGTAGTCCGTACAAGATAAAGAAGAAAAAGAAACTTCTTCGTATCCGGTATTCTTCAGACTTTCGTCCAATAAATTTATAACGGTTTCTACTTTCCTTGTTCTCCATGGTCTGTAATATTTTGAAGCCTGACAAAATCTGCATCTTCCTACACATCCTCTTGCAACTTCAATGTTTAATCTGTTGTGAACGGTTTCTACAAAAGGAACTATTTTGTTATTATGAAAAAAAATTTTATCTAAATCTACGATTGTTTTTTTTACGGTTTCGCAAACACCTTCAGTATTAGGCTTTATGAAATTTATTGTGTTATCATCATTATAAACCACATCATAAAAAGCCGGAACATATATTCCTTCTATTTTTGAAAGTTCCGATAAAATATTTTTTCTGCTTAAACCTTTCTTCTTGCATTGTCTGTAAGTTTCTAAAATTTTTATTAAAGCATCTTCTCCGTCACCGATAATAAATAAATCAAAGAAATCTGCAAAAGGTTCAGGGTTTGCCATTACGGGTCCGCCACCGATAACCAAAGTATCTCCGTCTTTTCTGTCTTTTGAAAATATCGGAATATTTGATAATGACAACATATTTATAATATTAGTTCCTACAAGTTCACATTGTAAACTAAAACCTGCTATATCAAATTCTTTTAATGCTGTTTTGGATTCAAGAGAAAAAAGTTCTTGCTTTTGTTCAATTAAAATTTTTTCTAAATCCGTGTCCGGTGCATAAGCTCTTTCGCATCTTGCAACTTTTTTTTCATTGACTAAATGATATAAAATTTCTAATCCTAAATTAGATGCTCCTATTTCATAAATATCAGGAAAACATAAGCATATTGATACATCATTTTTCATATCAGGTTTGTATGAATTTATTTCATGGTTTATATATCTTGACGGTTTTTGAACAAAAGGTAATATTTTATCTAAATCAATCATTTTTTTGTTTCCTTTGTTTGCAATTTTTCTTTTAATTCTTTAATTTTGTCTATGTAATCTTGATTATCTTTATCTAATTTTAACAAATTTTCATATATATCTAAAGATTTTTGATATTCTTCTTTAGCAAGATAGATGAGTCCCATCTGACATAAAGTGTATGTATCATGTTTGTTTAATGAATATGCTTTTTGTATATATTCTTCCGATTTATCATAATTTCTCTTTGCAAAATAAATTATGCTTAAACCAAAATACACTTTACTTTCATTCGGTAAAGCTTTTTCCAATTGTAAATATATATTTTTTGCTTCATCTGTATTACCTTCAAAAAAAAGTATTTTTGCATAAGTTAAAGTATCTTTTATTGTAGATTGTTGTCTCATCCTTTCTTTTAATAAAGATTTGGCTTCTTTTAAACTTCCTATGTCTATAAGAAAATTTATAAACTGTGAATCACTAATTCTGTTTTTAGAGTCTAAATGACAATTTATTATAAAATCCTGTGATGTTTTATATTTTTCTTTTTGCAATATGGAAGCATAAGATAATGAAATAAATAATAAAACAAAAGCCGTTATTAAATATTTTTTAGAAATAGGATATTTTTTTACAATATATTGTGTAAATAACACTAAAAATATTATTATGCTTACTGACGGTAACAATAATCTGTGAAATAAAATTTGTTGTTCTTTGTTTATAAATGTCGGAAATAACAAACAAATATACCACAAAAAATAAAATAATATTTTTTTCCTGTCTATAATATTTTTTATATAACAGTAAATTACCATAACCGATAAGGAAATATTTATACATAACATTGTTTTGGTTATTTGTGTATTATATGTTAATAC
>ONUQ01000022.1 GCA_900321055.1 uncultured Elusimicrobia bacterium | reverse complement strand
CTAAAACTTTGTCATCTTCATAAATTTTTTTTGTAGGAATTTCATTTGCTACAATTTTACAGAAAAGACAATCTTCCATATTTCACACCCTAATAAAAACAATTAAAAACCACTTCTTTGTAATTATACACTATTTTAATTTAAAATTCAACTTGATAATTCAACTTGATGATGTATTGCCGGTGCAACAAAAAGAATATACAAAATTATTTCTTTTTTGTATAATCTTTGGTATATATGAATATATTTGAATTATTGAAAGAAGATATTCAAACTATTTTTAAAAAAGATCCTGCCGTAAGATCTTGGCCGGAGGTTCTTTTATGTTATCCCGGACTTCATGCTATATGGGGTCATAGGATTTCTCATTATCTGTGGAAACATAAATTTTTTTTCTTAGCAAGACTTTTTTCCCATATAGTCAGATTTTTTACGGGAATAGAAATTCATCCGGGAGCTACTATTGGCAGACGATTTTTTATTGATCATGGTATGGGAATAGTTATCGGTGAAACTGCTGAAATCGGCGACGATGTTTTGTTATATAAAGGAGTAGTTTTAGGTGGAACATCTTTAGAAAAGAAAAAAAGACATCCGACATTGGGAAATAATATTGTTGTCGGTTCAAATGCTATAGTTTTGGGAGCAATTACTATTGGTGATAATGCAGTAATAGCTGCAGCTTCGGTAGTAACTCATAGTGTGCCTGCAAATGCTACCGCTGTAGGTATCCCGGCAAGAGTTAGTATCGGGTATACTCAAAGTGAAATTTGTAATCTTGAACATTCAAAACTACCTGATCCTATTGCGGATGCAATGAAATATATTCTTTCAGAACAAAGAAAACTGGAAGAAAGAATAAAAAAATTAGAAAAATAAAAATATTTTTATATAAGGTATATAAATTGAAAAGAGTGTTGGTAGCTTTATCCGGTGGAGTAGATTCTTCAACCGTAGCATATATTTTAAAACAACAAAAATACGAAGTTGATGCCGTAACTTTAAGTCTGTATGATTCTCATTCTAAAACAACTGTTTCTTTTCAAGCAATAGAGGATGCAAAAAAAGTTTGTGATTTTCTTAACATAAAACATTATGTTCTGGATTTACAAAAAGAATTTAGATGTAGAATTATAGATAATTTTATATCTTCTTATCTTAAAGCAACAACTCCAAATCCTTGTATAGTTTGTAATGAGGAAATTAAATTTGGTTTGTTGTTGGACTATGCTAAACAGTTAGGATATGATTATTTGGCAACCGGTCATTATGCTAAAATAGAAAAAGATAATGACGAATATAAATTAAAAATAGGGAAAGATAAATCAAAAGATCAAACATATTTCTTATACAGACTTACACAAAAAGAATTATCTAATTTATTGTTTCCGTTGGCAGATTATACAAAAGATGAAATAAGAGATATTGCAAACTCTGCAAAAATACCCGTAGCAAATAAACCTGATAGTCAGGAAATATGTTTTATAGAAACGACTTATCGTGATTTTTTACAAAACAATATAAAATCTTTTCATAAAAAAGTTCTACCGGGACAAATAGTGGATAGTAATGGTAATAAACTCGGAAAACACAACGGACTTATTTTTTATACAATAGGACAAAGAAGCGGACTGGGCATTACAACACCGGAACCTATGTATGTTTTAAAAATGGATATAGCAACAAACTGTTTGGTTGTTGGAACTAAAAAAGATATTTTTTCCAGAGTAGCAAAAATTAAAAATATAAGTTTTGTATCAAACAATATTATAGAAAAAGATTTTAAAGCAGAAGTTAAAATTAGAAGAATGCATAAACCGGCAACAGCACTAATTTCCGGGAATATAGTATTATTTGACGAAGAACAACCTTCAATTACACCGGGGCAGTCAGCTGTTTTTTATAAAGGTGATTATGTACTTGGCGGAGGATTTATAGTTTGAGGAAAATAAAATGTCTAATAAAATTTTTAAGGTTAGTTTTATTTTAGTTATCTTTTTAACAGTTTTACTTATTGTAGCAAATTATTCAACAAGAGAATATTTTCATAAACTGATAAAAATTTATAAATTAAAAAAAGAGATAGAAAAAACAAAAGTTTATAATATTTCTTTGGAAAAGAGATTATCAAATTTACAAACAAAACCTAAAGAACTGGAAAAGGCAGTAAAAATGGAATTAGGTTATGTTGCCGAAGATGAAATATTATATAAATTTAATGATTCCGGCTCTGAAAAACAAAAGGATAAGAGATGAAAAATAAATTATTTATTTTATTTTTTTTACTGTTTTTGTGTCCAAATATAATTTTTGCATATTATCCGACACAAAAGAAAAAAATAAAAATAACGGCAACAACTTCAAATATAGCAACATTGATAAAAGAAATTTGCAAAGATAAAGTTAATGTAACAACCATTATTCCGGCAACTTTATGTCCATATAATTATGATACAGATGCTAAAACAATAAAAAAGATATCTAATTCTAACATTATTATTTATCATTCTTGGCAACAAGAATGGATGAACGACTTGAAATATAAAATTACAAATTTAGGAATAGTTTACAGGCAATTACAAACAGAAGAAAATTTAATGATTCCGTATATAAATTTACAGGCTGCTAATGAATTCTTTGAACTGATTTCAATATGGAATAAAGATAATAAAGCTTTTTATGAAAAAAATTTTTTAGACTATACTTTTAAAATAAATTTTGTCTGTGAACAAATAAAAAAGAACGGTTATAAAAGACATAATAAAAAAGTTGTATGTCATAGCAAGTTAAAAACTTTTATGGAATGGTTAGGTTTTGATGTTGTAATGATATATGGTAAACCTGATAAGTTATCATCTTTGGATTTAGCAAAAATTTCAAAAAAAATAAAAGAAAATAATGTTAAATATATTGTTGATAATCTTCAAGTAGGAACGGATATTGGCAGAACTTTATCAAAAAAGTTAAATGTAAAACAAATTGTAATTAGTAATTTTGCTTTAGGAAACTCGTATATAAATACACTAAAAAATAATATTAAAAAAATAGATAATGCTTTGGAGTAATATAAAAATCATTAGAATTGTTTTTT
>ONUQ01000059.1 GCA_900321055.1 uncultured Elusimicrobia bacterium | reverse complement strand
TTCATATCCGAAGAAATGGTGTATACTTGAAAACTTTCCCGAATATTTTCCTTCTTCCTTTAACTCTTTTAATCTTTCTGAAACCATATCAATTAATAATTTTTCCGTTTCAATTAATGAAACCTGAACATTTCCATGAGGATCTCTATCCAACATCAATTGGGAAGCAATATTTTTCGGAAGAGATAATAACAATTCGGATAAATTTTTAGGAAGTTTAGAAGATATGAAATTTATCTTTTCATCTACACTATTCAAGTTTGAAATTTGTTCTTCATTTTCTGCTAACAAATCGTTAAGTTCTGAAATGAGAGCTTTCATTTCAGGAATAAATTCTATTAATCCTTCAGGTACTAAAACCACTCCATAATTTTTCCCTGCTTTTGCTCTTTTAACTATTACGGTCACTAAACTATCTACAATTTGTTTTAATGTCATTTTTTTTGCCAACACTTCTTCTCCAACCAAAACAATATTAGGTTGAACTTTAAAACCGACTTCAAGAGTAATATGCGATGCACTTCTACCCATAAGACGAATAAAATGCCAATATTTTCTTGCCGAATTAACATCTCTTTCAATGTTTCCTACAAGTTCTGCATAAATTTTTGTTGCCGTATCAAAACCGAAAGATGCCTCAATATGTTCGTTTTTTAAATCCCCGTCAATTGTTTTTGGCACACCAACAACACTTACATTAACGGATTCTTTTTTCAAATATTCTGCAAGTAATGCTGCATTTGTATTTGAATCGTCACCGCCGATAAATACTAATGCATCAATTTTATTTTTCAATATGGTTTCTTTAGCTTGTGCAAACTGTTCCGGAGTTTCAATCTTTGTTCTACCTGACTGAATCATATCAAATCCGCCGGTATTCTTATAAATTGCAATATTTTTATCCGTAATTTCCATTGTTTTGTTATCTAAAATTCCGGAAGGTCCGCCTAAAAATCCTACTAATTTATTCTTTTTGTTAGCAGACTTTAACCCTTCTAAAAGACCAAATATAACATTATGTCCGCCAGGAGCTTGTCCTCCTGATAAAACAACACCTACTTTTACTGTTTTCTTTGTTACACTTAAATTTTTACCTGCTTTAAAACTTACAACCGGCATACCATAGGTTTTTTCAAAAATAGCTTTTATTTTATTAAAATCAGCTACCGACTTCGTTGCTTTACCAAGAACCGGTTTTACATTTGCGATACCTTTTTTTAATACTGCAGGTAGAACAGGTTTAAATTTTAATCTTTCTTTGTGCAATTCTGAAACATTGTTTTGTTCCATAACTAAACTCCTATAATATATTTAATGACTTGTTACTAATATAAATTTTTATAAAAAAAGAAAGATATTTGTTTAATCTGCTAAATATCCTTCTTGTTTTGTATAATCCCCACCTTAAAATATAATTAATTATATTGCTAAAATTTAAAAGATAAACTGAAAAAATGTGAACCGTAACTTTTTTCCACTTTCACCGGTATTTCAAATGTATAATTGATTGCCAATTTACTGTTACTTAAAAATGCGAATTCATATCCAAAACCTTATGTTATAAGCCTCTTCTCTTCCACCTAATCTTATTGCTAACTTCTTCTCAAAAAAGCGACTTTCCATACCCGCTCTTAATGTTGTTTCTTTGTCTCTAAATATTACATCTGTTGCTATAGTAAAATACGGTAGTTTTATGTATGGTAATTCTTCGTTATAATAACTTACACCTACTACATTCATATTCTTTACATAATCTTTTTCTAAGTAACCTATATCTGCCGGTATCATATATTTATTGCTATATCCTATTCCTATACCGTTTGAAAACCAAGCCAATACACCAATATCACCGGTAAAAGCTCCTTTTGAATAGTTCAAATCTCTATCTTCTTCTTCAAACTTTGTTTCCTGTAATAAATATTTTGCAGTCGCACCCACACTCAAAGTTACAATGTCCGTATCCAAACTGATTAGATCGTTAATTCTTCTTGCATAACCAAAATTAAAAGAATCTTCTCTTCTCAATCCCGGAGATGATAACGACGACCATGCAAAAGAAACTGCACCGTATTTTTCACCTAACGGTTGAACATATCCTAAATAGTTTGCTCCTATTTCTACACCTTCTACTCCTGCAAACAACCTTGACCCCATCAATGTTACTTCTCTTTTAGATACATTTGCGATACCTGCTATATTATATAACGGGGCATTTGCATCATCAGCTATTGATGTAAATGCACCACCCATACCGAGAGCTCTTACTCCCCAATATGTATCTACAAATGCCGCTTCTATATTTACATCCAAGGCTACTAAGGCTAATAATAATAATGCTACTACCTTTTTCATTTTTTCTTTTTTAAAATTACTTTATAATTTTTTATTTTTAATATCTAAACTTTAATTATAGCAAATTACCATACAAAAGCTATTGTTCCGCTTATTATTTTACCTTTTTCTTTCAACTTAATTTGGTAAATATATGTTCCGCTTTCTGCCCAATCTCCACTATTATTTGTATCTCTCTTACCTTCCCAAAATGCTGAGCCGTTGCTGTCTATATCTGTTAATTCCGCTATCTTCTTTCCGTTAACATTATATATTTTTACCACATCTCCCTCTTGCAGATATCTAAACTCAAAACCGGGGTATCTTCCGCTCTTTATTCTGGACTTTACTCTTACTCTCTTTGGTGGTCTATAATCATTATCACTCAAATTATTTGATACAAATATACCATACTCACCAAACTTACCTATCTTGGTATTAACAATTCTAAGTACAGTATCTGTTTTTTCAAGTTTAATTGTTTCCCAAGAACTTGTTGCATCTGCTCTGTATTTTATATCAAATTTTGTCACATCTGTTACAGAACCATAATAAAAGTCTGTAACTAAAGGAGTTCTAATGTCAACTGTCGGTTCGGATGTTATTGAATACAAAGCTATTATTTGATTATTTAAATTGGTTGAAGCTAGCATAGAGGCTTTATTTATACGATTTTTTGTACTTGTATTGTTTTGTGATTGAACACTTGCATGCGATAAAGGTAATTGCTTGATAGTAATTTTAGTATCACCTGAAATACCTCCGGACGGAATTACAACTTTAGTATCTCCATATTCCTGATTACCTGACACAAACTTCGCTGTTCCGCCTGCCGAAGCAGATATCACTGTGGATGTAGAATCTACTATCATTGTCGTATGAAATGTAGTACTTGACGGGAACCATGCCGCCTCAGTATATTGTTTTTCATCCGGTTTTCTCAATTTAGCAACAATTCTATAACTAATCTTTTCTTTATCTTTTAAATCGTTAACATTTACAAAAAAATCAGACTTGTTTTCTACTCTACCTTTCGTTACTGTAGAAATATTAACTACATCATCATCCAAGTAATACAACATATATGCTTCAGCAGCAACATAATCTCCAAAATCAACAGAAGATTTTAAGTTTAAAACTCCAAACTCTTTTGAAATAGTGTTTACTTCGGTATGATTTATCTTAGCATTTTTAAATTCAAAATCTACAAAAGCGGTATAAGTTGCCGAGGATATTTTTGTGGCTGAATATAAAGGTGTCATCATAAAAACTACTAAAATAATTGATAATATTATATATTGTTTTTTCATTTTTTTTGTTTTTGTATTTTACTATATTTTCCTTTTTTTTACAATAATAATTTTTTATGATAATTATAACTTAAATTTCAAATTTTATTTTTTTTACAACTTCTTTTCCTAATGCCGTTATTTTAAATACTGCTATGTAAGAGCCTTTTTTCAAATTGTTTTCTTTTAATACAGGTCCCCTAAAAGTTCTGCTTGTTCCCGTATATACAGGGAAAGTTTGTTTTATTATAACATTTTTTACTAATTCATTAGTTTTTTTATTATAAATTTCAATAACTCCGCTATGCCTTATATGCACATTACCGGTATTTTTTACAACCATATCGTAATATACACTGAAATCTTTTTTTGAAATACCTGTTTTTAAAGAATCAATTTTAAAATTTATTTTTTCTGTTCCTTTTACGATAATATATATCGGCTGTTTCATAGATAAATTGAACATTCCGCTTTTAATGGTAAAAACAAGCATACCTGAAACAGATCCAACCATTGATTTACCGGCTACAACTTTAAAAGGAACTTCTACCGATTCTTTAGGACCAATATCAAATTTAGATTTTTCCAACACTAACCAATTATCAATACTGACATCACTTGGATTTCCGGAAAAATTTTTCCAATCTTCTTTTGTTACTTCAACGGTAAGAGGTTTATCTGAAACATTCGTAACAACATACCTGTCTTCACATTGAGACATTGGCTCAGCTACAATATTTACAACTGCCGGTGTTATTTTTAAATTAGCATAAGCTAAATTAAATATAAACATTAATATAAAAAAGAACAAAATTTTCTTAAAATACAATTTACTCATATTCCAAAGCAACCACGATTTTCCCTTCATACTTTAATCTGCCGGGAACATCACAATTTGCACCAAGATATAAATTTATTTTACTTCCTGCATAATAACCGTCACCGGGAACATCATAATTACCGGAAAAAGCATGATATCCGCCTGTTTTGTATCCCATAACGGTTGAATAAGCTTTATCTTTGTCTGTAACCAGAGCAGTCAAATCTTGCATATATAACCAAACAGGAGTCTGTTCCGAAGAACCGCTATCATAAAGATAATAAGATTTATCGGTTTCATTATATCCTTGAGCAATCTGTAAAGTATGGTGCTTACTGTCAGCATCATCATACGGAAGAAGATATTCACATGCTCTCCAACACATAGTCATAACATAATCGGTAGCATCTTTAGTTACAAACAAACCGTTTCTGTTTTTAGAACCGTTGTCCACATACAACTTAACATTCCAATTTTGAATTGAAGTATCCGAATCGTAATCTACTTCTAAATATTGTTCTGCAACTTGCCAACTCTTATGAAATTTACTTGAATTCCATGAAATACTGCTTGTAGAAACGGTAGTATGATCCGAAACATTTTTAACTTTTACATCAATACTACACCCCGTAGGTGCATTTTCTTTTACCCAACGAACATAATCAAAATCCAATAATACATCACTTTCAATTGCATCCCAACTGGATATTAAAAATAAAAATGATGTTTGTGCTAAATTCTCAAGAGTTATTTTATCACTTGTTGTACTATTTAAAGTCATTGAAACTTCTTGCCATTCACCTACCTTTGAAGAATCAAATCCGGAAAAATCACTTAAAAGTTTGGTAATATCGTTATCACCTAATTTAATACCCATTCTAATATCTGCACATTTTTCATTATTTATTTTAACTAAAAGTTTTAATTTCCCATTGTAATAAGCAGACATGTCTTTTTGAGTTAATTGGCTGGAAGAATCAACAAAAGCTATACCTCCACCTCCTCCATCTTGAGAGGGATCAAAATGACATCTTAAATATGATACTCCTTCATTAGCATTGGTTGTTTCAGTAGAAAATTCTTTCAAACC
>ONUQ01000071.1 GCA_900321055.1 uncultured Elusimicrobia bacterium | reverse complement strand
TCTTTTAGCAGTTTTAATTTTCAACCGTCCGAACTTGCAAAAATAGTGTTAACAATAATAATGGCTAATTTTTTATCCAGACATAAAGAGAATATTAATAATTGGAAAGCCAATGTTTTTCCTTTAGTATATCTTGGAGTATTTTGTTTAATTATATATTTTCAAAAAGATTTGGGAACTATAATTTTATTGTATATAGTGTGGAGTTCATTGCTTTTTATAACTAAAATAGATACAAAAAGAATTATTATACTTTGTTTGGTCGGTATTATCGGATTGGTAACTTTTATATTAAAAGAAGATTATAGAAGAGATAGAGTGAAAGTATTGATGCAACCGATTATAGAATTTGTTATAGGAAAACAAAATAATGATAATAAAAAAAATATAAAAAAAGCAGATGATTATAATTCAAAAATATCTTTTGCGGCTTTTGGTTCAGGCGGAATATTAGGTAAAGGTGCCGGAAACAGTAAACTAAAACTAAATCATTTACCGGAAAAACATACGGACTATATATTTGCCATAATAGGTGAAGAGTATGGATTATTTGGAACTTTATCTATAGTAATACTTTTTATGTTCTATATTGGAATTATTTCATACATACACAAAAAATGTACTGATGATTTTGGAAAATATTTGTCTTTTGGAATAATGTTAATCATGGCAATACAGTCTGTTATTAATATGGGAATGACAATAGGTATTTTGCCGGCTAAGGGATTTCCGTTACCTTTTGTGTCTTATGGAGGATCTTCTATGTTGATAAATTTTTATATGCTTGGAATATTAATTAATATTTCAAAAAATAATAATAAAAATAATTTGAAAAGACAAACTTATAGTCAATAATATAATAAAACTTCCATACAAAAATATAATCTCACTCACTTCAAAATATATAATTTATAATGTAAAATATATAATTAATATTTTTAGTTGGAAAACCGATAGAAATACAACATTGAATACAGTGACAATGTTTAATTTATAACTGATGTACAGTTGACTAATGATTAAAATTTAATAAAAGTTAAAAATAAAAATTTATAGAATTTTTACATTATATTGTAAGCTATAAATCAAAAACTGTTATTGTGATGCCGTTAATAATAAATTATTAAGCTTTTTCAACTATAAACTTTAAGATATTTTATAAAGCAAATTTTATGGAGATATAAAAATGAATTTTTTTGAAAAATACAAAAAAGAGTTTGCCGATTACGACAAAATGGAAAAAGATTTTATAGATGATGATTTGATATGGAGACAATTAAATAAGGCAGAAAATCCTACGAAAGAACAAGTTAGGGCTGTTTTAAAAAAAGCAGATAACTGTGTTCGTCTGGAACCTGAAGAAACTGCGATTTTGATACAAAATAAAGATAGTGAAACTATTGAAGAAATGTACCGCCTTGCACATAAACTTAAACATGAAGTTTATGCAGACAGACTTGTGTTGTTTGCTCCTTTATATTGCAGTGATGAATGTGTAAACAGTTGTAAGTATTGCGGTTTTAGAAGTGATAACGGAGTAATGAAAAGAAAAACTTTAACTCAGGCTGAAGTTGCCGAAGAAGTTAAAGCTATGATAAAGGAAGGTCAAAAAAGGACAATTTTAGTTTTTGGGGAATCGCCAAATTCCGATGTAAATTATATGGTTGAGACCTTAAGAACAACTTATTCCACAAAAACGGATAAAGGTGAAATAAGAAGAGCAAATATAAATGCAGCTCCTTTATCCGTAGAAGAATACAGAATGTTAAAAAAAGAAGGTATAGGTACAATACAGGTTTTCCAGGAAACTTATCACCATGAAACATACGGATATATGCATCCGCAAGGTACAATAAAAGGTCATTACAGATGGAGACTTTATTGTATGGACAGAGCTTATGAAGCAGGTTGCGATGATATGGGTCTTGGTGTGTTATTCGGTTTATACGATTGGAGATTTGAAGTTATGGGACTTTTGTATCACACAATACATTTGGAAAAACAATTTAACGGAGTAGGCCCTCATACAATATCGTTTCCGAGAGTGACGATTGCAAATTCTACACCTTTAAGTCAACATTTAAAATATAAAGTCAGTGATGAAGAATTTAAAAAATTGGTAGCAATTATAAGACTTTCGGTTCCCTATACCGGAATGATATGTACTGCAAGAGAACCTAAAGATATAAGAGAGCAGGTTATAAAGTTAGGTGTATCTCAAATGGATGCAGGGACAAGAATCGGAGTAGGTGCTTATACAAAATCAAAAACGGCAAATCAATTAAAAGATGCCGAACAGTTCACAATTAACGATGAAATATCGTTAGACGATTGCTTAAAATCAATTTGTGAAATGGGAGAAATTCCGTCTTTTTGTACGGCATGTTACAGAGCAGGCAGAACAGGTGAAGAGTTTATGAAGTATGCTAAAACACAATTTATACATAATTTCTGTATGCCAAATGCTATTCTTACTTTTAAAGAGTATATTGTAGATTATGCTTCAAAAGAAACTGCCGAAATCGGTAACAAAGTTATAGATAAATATTTGAAAAAACTTGAAGGAACACAATATTATGATAAAATAATTAGCGGTTTAAAAGAAATAGAAAACGGTAAAAGAGATGTCAGGTTTTAAGAGAACCAGAATACATGGCATAAAAAATTTTATTTATTAATATTTTTTTTCTATAATAAAAAAACATTAAGTAAAAAATAATTTATTTATAACGGGTGTTAATAATTTTTTTTCTGAATAAGTTGAATAAAAATTTTAAGTTATGGTAAGTATTTATTAAAATAAGGAATTGGTAAATATAAAAAATTATGAAAAATATCGGAATGATTGCAGGTAACGGAAGATTTCCTTTTCTTGTTGCTAAAGAAATAAGAAAGCAGGGGGATAAGGTTATAACCGTTGCTTTAAAAGAAGAAGCAGATAAAGATATTGAAAATTTTTCGGATGAAACTATATGGTTGTCTGTCGGAAAAATTCAAAAAATAATAGATGCTTTTAAAAATAGAAATGTAGATACTGCAATAATGGTCGGACAGGTTAAACATGCAAAAATATATTCTGCAATAACTATGGATTTAAGAGCACTTAAAATTATGACATCTTTGGTTAATAAAAAGACGGATACAATTTTAGGTGCGGTAGTTAAAGAATTTGAAAAAGACGGAATATCTTTTTTGCCGTCTCATATATATTTGAAAGATTTACTTGCTCGAAAGGGAGTTATAGCAGGTAAAAAATTAAATTCCGATGAAACTAAAGATGCAGAATTTGGTTTTAAAATGGCAAAGGCAATTGCAGGTCTTGATATAGGTCAAACGGTAGTTGTAAAAGATAAATCGGTTTTAGCGGTAGAGTCAATAGAAGGAACGGATGAATGTATAAAAAGAGCATATAGTCTTGGCGGTAAAAATGCAATAGCGGTAAAAGTTGCAAAACCAAACCAGGATTTTAGATTTGATGTTCCCGTTATAGGAACAAGAACGATTGATACATTAAAGAATAATGAAATAAGAGCAATGATTATAGAAGCAAATGCTACACTTATTTTGGATAAAGATATTGTAATAGAAAAAGCAAAACAGGCAGATGTTACAATTGTTGCAATGTGATTTTTGTAAAAATATATAACCGTAAAACCGGAAAATATTATATGCAGTTATTGCAGATAAAAATATATCAAGATAATTTTTACGGATTACAAATATATACATGGAATTTATAAATAATTCAAATAGTTTATAGTGTTGGAATTTTTTAGTTAGTTTATTAAATTACACAATAATAATCAGTTTAAAATATTTATCCCTTCAATTGCTATCTTTGTTTTATCAAAACCTTTCTGTTTATATAAGATTTGTGATTTTTTTAAAATATCACTTTCTCCATGAACGAGATATATTGTTGTTGTAGAATCCTGATTTGATAACCAATTCATTAATTCATCTATATCAGGATGATCCGAAAAAATATCAAATATGTTAACTTTTGCTAAAACTCTTGTTGCTCCATATTTTGTTCTAATAATCTTTGCTCCTTTTTTTAATTTTCCGGCAGGAGTTTTAGGAGAGGCATAACTGACTAAACAAACTTCAACATTTTTTAAGGGCAACAGTTTATTAACTAAACTTATGGAAACTCCCTGATCCATCATTCCGCTTGCAGAAATTACTATAGCCGGTGCAGTAAACTTTTTCGGCTTTTTTGTAATATAGTTTGTTGGTAAAAATGAACCTGTTTGATAAACTTCATCTTTAAACCAACCGTTTTTAAAGTAAGATGTCACTTCATTTTCATACAGTTTGGTAATTCCGTTGGAAGATGGAGATAAACTATATACGGCAATTTCATCGTCTATCAAACCTTTTAATTGAGCTTGTTTGATTTCATATAAAATTTTTTGTGTTCTATGTAAAGACAATGCAGGTATCCAAACGATTTTATTGTTTTTCAGTGCATTAGCAATTGTTTTTTGAAATTTTTCATAATCCGAATCACTAACATTTTTTTTAGCTCCGCCGTAAGTAGTTTCTACAAAAACATAATCAACTTTCGGAATAATATCTTTAGTCGGTGTTATTTTAGAATATCCGCTACCTAAATCTCCTGAAAAAGCAACTGTTTTTATATTGTTGTCATCATATATATTAAATAAAACACTTGCCGAACCGGTAATATGTCCCGCATCATATAAACTAAAATTTATTTTATCCGTTAAGTTAATATTTTGTTTAAGATTTACCGAAACAAATTGCTTTTTCATGTTTTCCAAATCTTTTTCTAAACATTTTTTACATATTTTCATTCTTATTTTATATTTGTTTTCCAAATCTTCAATAGAAACAGGCTCATTACTTTGTTGAATATTTTTTACGAAATTTCTACATTCTTTACACCAATGCAAAGTAAGAGTGTTGTTCCTTTCATAAAATTTTATTTTTTCTATTTTGCTTTTAGACCAATAATATTTTTTCTTTACATTTTGATAATTCCAACCGGCATTATACATTTCAAGAACTATTTTTTTTGTAGCATCGGTACAATAAATATTTCCGTTAAATCCTTCGGATATTAATTGTGGAATTCTTCCGCTATGATCATTATGAGCATGAGTTAAAACCACAGCATTTGCCTTTATAAGTTTTTTATCTATAACGGAATTGTCTGTCTTTAAATTTCCTTCATCGTAAAAACTTCCGCAATCTATAATAACGGATTGATCTTCCGTTTTTAATAAAGCACAACTTCCGGAAACTCTGCCCGCACCGCCAAAATATTCTACGGATATTTGAGCATAAATTAAATTTGAAAAAAATAACAAAAGTAAAACTAATAATTTTTTTTTCATTATATCATCCCGTTTTTAGACATTAAAAATATACAATTCATTAAATTAATATTAACATATAAACCAAAAATTATAAAAGCAAAAAATAATATGTATATCACATTATATAATTTTTTATTTATATTTTCGGTAATAATATAAAAAGAAATGATACTTGGAACTAAAAGTAAAAAAAGATATTCGGCAACAAAACGGGCATTGGAACCTATATAAGAATTAATTAAAAAATAACAAAAACCGGTAATTAACATTATACTGACCGTCAAACAAATATATTTGCTTTTATTAAAACTTTCCGTAAAAAATTTTTTTATAAATAATAAAAATATTGTTATGGGGCAGACAATAATTCCGCCAATCATAGGTTCAAAATAAGAAACATTAGTACAATTTTTAAATACACATAAAGGACTTAATGATGTAAAAACTGGTAAATGAAATAAATTTAAAAAAATATGTTTTATAAAATCAATAAAAGAGTGATTTAAATTTTGTGCCAAACCTTTTTGATATATCGGACCAAATTGATATATATATCCGAAATCAAAAACAGAATGAAACCTTAAATAATTACAAAGAGCTAAAATTGTTCCATAAAAAATAATCGGAACAAAAAATAAAATATAGTGTTTCCAATATTTTTTTATATTAAATATGTATATAATAAAAGCAGAAACTAATAACAATAAAATTATGCTTGAAGGTCTGCTACCGACAGCTAAAGCAAGAAATAAACCGATAAAAAATATTTTTGTTTTACTGAATTTATCTTTAAGTAATAAACATAAATATATTGCAACCAACTGACAAAATATAGAAGTTAGTACAGCTATGGAATGAACAGTTATAGAAATATATGTTAATGCAATACCGTTACATAAAGATAATATTATTAAAGTTGTAATGTTGGAATATTTTGTTATATCTTTCTTTAAAATATCGGCTTGTTTTAAATATAATAAAAAAGTTTTTAAGATTAGTAATTGTAAAATAAATATCAATACGGATAATAAAACAAAAACAATTTGATCCGAAATAAAAAAATGTGTTATTAAATAAAACGGAGCATAAAAAAGTATTATCGGTGTTATTCCAAAATACAGGTATATTTTATCATTATAAATACTTGTATCGTAAAACATTTTTACTTCAATGGGAATAGAACTTTGATTTGACAAAAATTCTTTAGATAAATCAGATAAATACTTTACAAAATCCGTATTTACATCTAAATTTAATTTGAATTTAAAAAAACTTGTCATTAACCAATTATAATAATTGCCTGTATAGAAATATATATTTAAATTTTGTTTAGGTAAGGAATTTATGCTTGAATAAGAATTTGTTGCCAATACACAATAAACTACAACTACACAACAAAATACAAACAAATATAAAATATTGTTGTATCTGTTTAATTTTAAGTTGTTAATGATTGATATAAAAATCATTA
>ONUQ01000037.1 GCA_900321055.1 uncultured Elusimicrobia bacterium | reverse complement strand
TAAATAGTGATTTTAAACAAATAACTTGTACTGCTATTGAAAAAGCAAAAAAAAGAGCAGAAGAATTATAGAAGTTGTTTGAAAATTTGAGAATTAAAAAAGTAACAAAACTGTATATGAGAGAGTTGAGGTATTTGAAAAATAGCAAATTTGAACTATTGTGAAGTTTATTGCAAATATACTTGTATAATTTTTATTATTAAGAATTTTCGCCTTTTTATTATGTTATTTTATGATACTTTATCTAGAGCGGAAAGTCTAAAATAAAAAATACTAAAATACTTTTCAACTATATAATTGATCAACCATTAAACTAAAAATTGATAACTTCTCATCTAAAGAAAAATAAAAATTTTTAGTTTTAAGAAGATAATAATTGTTAAGTAAAAATTGCTTTGCGATTTTTTATGTAGAGAGGTAAAAAAGATGATTATCAAAGTAAGGGTAATTCCTAATTCAAAAAGGAACGATGTCGTTAGTAGAATTGGGTCAATTTTAAGAGTCAAAGTTGCTGCACCCGCAGTTGAGGGAAAAGCAAATGAAGAATTGTGTGATTATTTATCAGATTTTTTTGATGTAAATAGATCTCATGTTATTTTAAGAAAAGGGGAACGGGGAAGAGAAAAAACTATAGAGATTACAGGTAGAACAGAAGAAGAGTTAGAAGAAGTTTTAGATACAATACCATAGAATTTAAAATCTAAAAATAAGAGAAAAAAAATATGAAAAATGAAATGCCGGAAACTTTGTATTGGGAAAAAAGAGAACTTTATTTATTGGATCAATTAGAGTTTCCAAATAAAATTGTGTACAAAAAATGTAAAACATATATAGATGTCATAAATGGAATAAAAAATATGATAGTTAGGGGAGCTCAAGCTATAGGTATTGCAGCAGCTTATGGTATGGTTCTTGCAGGAATGAAAGCTGCAAAACTTTCTCCTAAAGAAAAAGTTAAGTTTATAGAAAAATCTGCTCAAAGTTTAATTCAGGCAAGACCAACCGCTGTAAATTTGAAGTGGTCTGTTGATAGAATGATTGAATTAGTAAAACAATCGTTAAAGCTAAACCCGGAAAATTTTGTTCTGGCTTTGGAAAAATCTGCAAACGAAATATATGAACAAGATATAGAAATGAATAAAACCATGGGGGATTTTGGTGCAAGACTTTTAAAAAAAGATTCTGTGATTCTTACACATAGCAATGCAGGTACTCTTGCAACTGCCGGTTATGGCACAGCTTTAGGTATGATAAAGACAGGTTTTTCAAGCGGAAAAATAAAGAAAGTTTTTGTTGATGAAACAAGACCTTATTTACAAGGTGCAAGACTTACGGTTTTTGAACTTAAGCAGGAAAAAATACCACATACTCTTATTACAGACAATATGGTCGGTTATATTATGAAAACGGAAAAGATTGATGCAGTTATTGTTGGTGCGGACAGAATAGCATCAAACGGAGATGTTGCAAATAAAATAGGAACTTATTCTTTATCTATACTTGCAAAATTTCATAAGATACCGTTTTATGTAGTTGCTCCAAGTTCAACCGTAGATTTTTCTACATTGTATGGAAGCAAAATAGAAATAGAAGAAAGAGTTTCGGAAGAAGTATTAAAAATAAATGGTAAAGAAATTGCTCCCAAAGGAACTGATGTAAGATATCCCTGTTTTGATGTTACTCCGGCTTCAAACATTACAATGATTATTACGGAAAAAGGAGTTTTTAAACCTAACAAAATTTATACACTAAAAAATATGAAATAAAAATTAATATAAAGGTTAAATAAAAAAATGGAAAACGAAAAAAAAGATTATTCAAAAACTGTTAATTTGCCTAAAACAGACTTTCAAATGAAAGCTAATTTAGCACAAAGAGAACCAAATTTTTTAAAAGAGTTGTATAATGCAAAAATCTATCAAAAAATGAGAGAAAAAAATCAAGGTAAGAAAAAATTTATTCTTCACGACGGACCACCTTATGCTAACGGAAACATGCATAGCGGACATGCACTAAATAAAATTTTGAAAGATTTTATCTTAAAATATAAGAACATGAAAGGGTTTGATACTCCTTATACTCCCGGTTGGGATTGTCATGGTCTTCCTATAGAAACCCAATGTTTAAAAGAGTTAAAAACGGATAAACATAAAGTTGATAAAGCGGTGTTTAGAAAACAGGCAAGTGATTTTGCAAAAAGATTTGTTTCTGTTCAAAAAGACGGTTTTAAAAGATTAGGAATTTTTGCAGATTGGGAAAATCCTTATCTTACATTAAATCCGAAATATGAAGCTTCTATTGTAAAAGTTTTTGGTGAACTTGTAGAAAAAAATTATTTATTTAGAAAGAAAAAACCTGTTTATTGGTGTTCTTCTTGTGAAACTGCACTTGCAGATGCTGAAGTTGAATATGCTGATGTTTCTTCAGATTCTATATTTGTAAAATTTAAAATTGTTGAATTAACAGATGTATTAAAATCAAAACAAGATTTGTTAAAAGATTATTCCGTTCTTATTTGGACAACAACTCCTTGGACATTACCGTCCAATGTGGCACTGGCTTTTTCACCTATAGCAAAGTATGTTGCCTGTGAATACAAATTAAATGAAAAAATTGAAAAAATAATAGTAGCAAAAGATTTGGCAGAAAATGTTAAGAATAAAATTTCTGCGGAAAGTTTTATAATAAAAGAAGAATTTGACGGAAAAGATTTGGAATATATCAAATGTCAAAATCCTATAGTAGATAGAAAATCACTTGGTATTTTAGCTGATTATGTTAGTATGGAAGACGGTTCAGGTATCGTTCATATTGCTCCGGGACATGGTCAAGAAGACTATCAGGCAGGTCTTGCATATAAACTTGATATTATTTCACCTTTAAATGACAGAGGTCAATTTACAAAGGAAGTTCCTGAATTTGAGGGAATAAATGTGTTTAAAGCAAACCCTCTAATCATTGAAAAACTTACAAAAGAAGGAACTCTCCTTGCAAGTATAAAAATAAATCACTCTTACCCTCATTGCTGGAGATGTAAGAAACCTGTAATATTTAGAGCAACTCCTCAATGGTTTATGGGAGTAGATTTGAATGATTTAAGAAATAATCTTCTTAAAGAAATAAAAAATGTTCAATGGATACCAAAGTATGGAGAATCAAGAATTACGGCAATGATAGAATCAAGACCGGATTGGTGTTTAAGCAGGCAAAGATTATGGGGGGTTCCATTGCCGATATTCTATTGCAAAGAGTGTGGTGAACCGATATTAAATAAAAATATTATAGATAAAGTTGTAGAAGAATTTTCTATCCATGGTGCAGGAATTTGGTACGAAAAATCCACTGAAGATTGGCTTAAAGGATTTGATGTAAAATGTCCAAAATGTGGCAAAACAGATTTTAAAAAAGAAGAAGATATTTTGGATGTATGGTTTGATTCCGGTGTATCAAGTGAAGCCGTGTTATCAAGCGGTAACTATGATTCTTTAGAGTTCCCGGCAGACTTGTATCTTGAAGGTAGTGACCAACATAGAGGTTGGTTTCAAAGTTCCTTAATTCCGGCGGTTGCAATAAAAGGTAAAGCTCCTTACAAAGCTGTTCTTACTCATGGCTTTTTGGTTGATGGTCAAGGCAGAAAGATGTCTAAATCTTTAGGAAATGGGCTTGATCCTTTACAAATAATCAATAAGTATGGTGCGGATGTTTTAAGATTGTGGGTTGCCTCTTGTGATTATAGAGAAGATGTTAGAATTTCAGATGAAATTATTAAAGGTCATACCGATACATACAGAAAAATAAGAAATACTATAAGATTTATGCTTGGAAATGTTAGTGATATAAAACTTTCAGAGATCATAAAATTTGCTGATATGAATGAGATAGATAAATATGCTTTGTGGAAATTAAATGAACTTGTAAAACAAGCACAAGCAGGTTTTGAAAATTATGAATTTCACAGAACAGTTAAAGTTGTAAATGATTTTTGTACGGTATTTTTAAGCGGATTTTATCTTGATGCATTGAAAGATATATTGTATTGTGATAAAGTTGGCTCTAAAGCAAGAAGAAGTGCACAATCTGCAATGTTAGAGATTGTAACAACTATAGTAGAATTAATGTCACCAATACTTGTGTTTACAATGCACGAAGCATGGACAGAAATTAAGAAAATTAAACAAGATTTGCCGGAGTTTGTTACATTGGCAGATTTCCCGCAAGAAAATCAAGATTATAAATTAGATAAAAATGTTCTTGAAAAGTGGGAAACTCTTGTTACAATAAAACAACAAGTTTTGGCAGAAACCGAAAAATTAAGAAAAGATAAAATCATCGGTTCTAACCTGGAATCAAGTTTAACGATAAAATACGGTTCAAAATATGAAAAAGCTTTGAACGATATTGATTTGATAAATATTGTGTTCGGTAGTTGGGATATAAAGTTAGAAAAATCTGATAAAGAGGATGAAATTTCCGTTATTGCAGGAAAATCGTCATTCGGTAAATGTCAAAGATGTTGGAGACATATTGATGGCATAAACGAAGCCGGTTTATGTCCAAGATGTGCAGATGCAACGAAGTAAAATAAAGTTAATATAGTAATGCTAAAAACTTGTAGTTTTTGTTATACCTTTGAAATTTTATGTACCTTTTTTTGACAATGTATACTTCAACTTAAAATTTTTTCGGTTTACATAAAAATTACAAGTTTTTCACTTTTTTGTTGCATTTGATTGATAAATGAAAATATGTTTTTATTTGAAAATCATATCTCTAATGCACACAAATTGACAATTAATGAGTGAAAGTACTATAATTTTTGGTATAATTTTTATATTTTATATAGGTAAAACAAATAAAAAACGGGAGTGGTAGAAATGTTAACGAGAATAAAAAGTTTTATGTTAGCAGTGTTTGCTGTATTAATGGTAGCAGTTCCAAGTTTTGCTAGCGAAGCAAATCTTATTTTGCCGGATTTGTCATCTGTTTCATTTTTAGGAGGTATTAGCGGTTCGGCATTATTAAAAGCCGGTCTTTTAGTATGTATTTTTGGTTTGATTTTTGGTTTTATTCAGTTCAAGTCAATTAAAAATTTACCGGTTCATAAATCTATGTTAGAAGTTTCAGAATTAATTTATGAAACTTGCAAAACATATCTTATAACACAAGGTAAATTTATTATCGTATTAGAACTGTTGCTTGCAATAATAATAGCTGTATACTTTGCAAATACCGATTTTGAGTTTTATAAAATAGCGGTAATTATTCTTTGCAGTATCATAGGTATTTTAGGCAGTTATGCTGTTGCATGGTTTGGTATGAGAATTAATACTTTTGCAAACTCCAGAGCAGCATTTGCAAGTTTAAAAGGAAAACCTTTCCCAACATTCCAAATACCGTTAAAATCCGGTATGTCAATCGGTATGTTACTTATAAGTATAGAACTTTTTGTTATGCTTATAATATTAGTTTTTATTCCCGGAAATTTGGCAGGTCCTTGCTTTATCGGTTTTGCTGTTGGTGAATCTTTAGGAGCATCAGTTCTTAGAATTGCAGGGGGAATATTTACAAAAATTGCAGATATCGGTTCAGATTTGATGAAGATTGTTTTCAATATTAAAGAAGACGATGCAAGAAATCCCGGTGTTATTGCAGATTGTACAGGTGATAATGCAGGGGACTCTGTAGGACCTACAGCAGACGGTTTTGAAACTTATGGTGTTACAGGTGTTGCTTTGGTAACATTTGTTATCCTTGCAGTTCAAGATCCTGTAAACCAGGTTAAACTTCTTGTTTGGATATTTGTGATGAGACTTATAATGTTAATCGCAAGTGCGGTATCATATTGGATAAACGGTGCATTGGCAAAATCTAAATATGGTAATGCTGATAAAATGAATTTTGAAACACCGTTAACATCACTTGTTTGGATTACTTCTTTTGTTTCTATTATATTAACATTTATTTGTTCAAATCTTATAATCGGTGACTTAGCAAACGGACTTTGGTGGAAACTTTCAATAATTATTACTTGCGGAACAATAGCAGGGGCGGTAATTCCTGAAGTAGTAAAAATATTTACATCAACATCAAGTGCTTTTGTTAAAAATGTTGTTAATTCATCAAAAAACGGTGGAGCT
>ONUQ01000178.1 GCA_900321055.1 uncultured Elusimicrobia bacterium | reverse complement strand
TCGGGCATCGCACCAATTTTACTCTACTACAAAATATCACTAAAACACTCTTAGTATATATAATTTATATAAATTAGTCAAATAATTATAGAACTTTGTAACATATTTGGCTTTTTAGAAAGCAGGTTTATCAAATTTATTATATTTAAACTTCAACGGCTATATTGATAATCCGTTTGTGTTAATTTTTGTTCAATGTGCTCTTTTTATTCTATCCGACATTTTATATCCGAAACAGCTTATTCTTAATAAAACAATTACACTCCAGCGGGTTTATCGCCAAAAAAAGAACGATAATCTGTTTATGATTATTGTTATCATTCTTTTTTATAAAAGCAATAAAAAGCTCTATATGTTCTATTAAAATAAAAGTCGGATATAATTAAGTAAAAACTATTTGAGGACTTTTTCAAAAATATAATCGTCCATTACAAAGCCGTTACCTATATCGGCAATTTTTGTTGCAGTTATAATATAACCTTTATGTTTATAAACTTCTATTGCATGATTATTGTTTCTGTTAACCGTTAGCCAAACAGATTTTAAATTTTTTTCTTTTGCCGAATTTTCTATAAACTCAAACACTTTTGATGCTATTTTTTTTCCTCTATATTCCTTTAAAATATAAAGTTTACTTAGAAATAATCTTTCATTTTCGGCTTTTATACCTGTATATCCTGCAATATTGTCGGCAAATTTAATAAAAAAATATTCGTAATTATTTTGATTTATTGCTTGTGATAAAGCATTAAAAGACTGAAACTTTTCTATCATATATTCTATCTGTTGCAATGTTAAAATATCTTTAAAAGCATCATGCCAAACAACATTTGCCTTTTGTGCTAAAATTTCTATTTGTTCTTTTCTTATAATTTTTTCAAATTCTATATTCATAGATTATTATTAACCGATAATTATTTTTTGTGCATACCAATATTATTATTTCTTCTTATTTGCCAATGCCGCTTTTATAAAATTTGCAAACAGCGGATGCGGTCTTGTCGGTCTTGATTGAAATTCAGGATTAAATTGAACGGCAACAAACCACGGATGATCTTTTAATTCTACTATTTCAATAAACTTATTTTCATCACCTGATATTCCTGATATAATAAGCCCGTTTTCTTCAAGTGTTTTTTCATATTCTTTGTTTACTTCATAACTGTGTCTGTGTCTTTCGCTAATATGTTCTTTCTTATAAATTTCGTAAGCTTTTGTATCTTTTTTAATATCACAATTCCAAGACCCCAGTCTCATTAAACTCCCGTCTTTTTTCTTAGCGGTTGTATGAATAATAACCGGCTCTTTTGCATTTTTATCAATATTTAATGAGTTTGCATCTTTTATTTGACATACATTTCTTGCATACTCAATAATAACACTTTGCATACCTAAAGATATTCCAAAAAAAGGAATTTTGTTTTCTCTTGCATATTTTATTACATTGAGTTTACCTTCAAGAGTTCCGCCACTGTCACCATCAGGAGAAATAATAGCATTTACATCTTTCAAATCATCTTCTAAATGTTTTGAATCCGTATCTACATATTTTATTTTTACTTCCGTAATGTTTATTGAACCGCCATGTTTTAATGCTTCAAAAACACTTTTATAAGAATCTTTAAGTTCAATAAATTTACCTGCAATTGCAACCGTAACCTGATGTTCGGGGCATCTGCAGTTGTGTATCATTTCGTTCCATTGTTTTAAATCTATCGGTTTTGCATCAAGTTTTAAGTATTTAACTATTAAATCATCTATTTTATTTTCATGTAGTTGAACGGGAACTTCATAAATTGAAGTTTGAACATCTCTTTCTTCAATAACAGCTTCTTGTTCTACATTGCAAAACAACGAAATTTTATCTCTGATTTCATCCGTTAAATGTTGATCCATTCTGCAAAGAATAATTGACGGTTCTATACCGATTTCTCTCAATTTTTGAACACTATGTTGTGTAGGTTTTGTTTTAAGTTCTTCAGATGCTTTTATATAAGGAATTAATGTCACATGAACATACAAAACATTTTCTCTGCCGATATCATTTTTAAATTGTCTGATAGCTTCCAGAAAAGGTAACCCTTCAATATCTCCGACCGTCCCGCCTATTTCTACCATAACTACATCGCTGTCACCCGCAACAGCTTTTAATCTTTCTTTTATTTCGTTTGTGATATGAGGAACCACCTGAACTGTTTTACCTGCAAATTTTCCGGCTATTTCATCCGCCAAAACTTTTTGATATATTCTGCCTGATGTAACCGTATTGAATTTTGTTGTTTCCTGATCTATAAACCTTTCGTAATGACCTAAATCAAGGTCTGCTTCCATACCGTCTATCGTAACAAAAACTTCTCCATGTTGTGTAGGGGATAACAACCCGGGATTGATATTTAAATAAGGATCGCATTTTAAAATATTAACTTTTAATCCTCTTGCTTTTAATAAACATGCTATTGATGCTGCCGTAATACCTTTTCCTACGGAAGAAATTACTCCGCCGGTAACAAAAATATATTTCGTTTTCATTTGATTTGCTCCTCTAAAAATTTACTCTTCTAAAAAATTAAAACTTTTAATATTTTCTTTGACCTCAAAAGAAATGAAATATTATTGTATTTCCCGTTTAAACACTTAATGTTTCTTTGATGATTAAAGAAGGTTTAAGTTTTTTATACCAAAGAAGTATTATATTTTTTTCAATATTTTTTTTCAATATTTTTAAGATAACAACACTGATGTATGGAAGAATGAACAGCAATTCTATGTTCTGCGAACCTGTTAGGGTGTGGCAGTCTGTGGAAATAATAAAAACAACAACGACAAAACGGCGAATTATTTGTTTTTTAGACTATTTATCACTACTATAAGTACATTCTATTGTCTTTTTCGCTTTTTCTTTTTTGTGCTAAC
>ONUQ01000048.1 GCA_900321055.1 uncultured Elusimicrobia bacterium | reverse complement strand
GGAGTTCCGGGACTTCATCCTGAAATTATTAAGTTGCTTGGAAGACTTAAATTTAGAACTTCTTACGGACAAAATCAATTGCAACATACTCTTGAAGTTACATGGCTTGCCGGTGCAATAGCCGGAGAGTTAGGTCTTGATGTTACTTTTTGTAAAAAAGCAGGACTTATGCATGATATAGGTAAAGCCGTTGACCATGAAGTTGAGGGAACTCATCATCAAATATCGGCAGAACTTGCAAAGAAATATGGAGAATCTCCAAAAATGATAAATGCTATATTGGCACATCATGAAGGTTTTGCCGAACCGCAAAGTCCGGAAGCATTTGTTATTATTGCGGCAGATGCAATTTCTGCGGCAAGACCGGGAGCAAGAAGAGAAACAATTGAAAATTATTTAAAGAGACTTGAAAAATTAGAAACATTAGCAAAAGGATTTAAAGGTGTTTCCAGTGCTTATGCAATACAAGCCGGAAGGGAAATAAGAATTTTAGTTGAACCGGAAAATATAGATGATACACAATCACAAGTTTTGGCACATGATATTGCAAAGAAAATTGAAAATGAACTTGAATATCCGGGGCAAATAAAAGTTACTGTTATAAGAGAAGTTAGAGCTCAGGATGTTGCAAAATAAAAACATTTGGTACCGAAAAGATTGAAATATTAAATGATTGGCAACAACTGCCGATTAAAAGAACGGATGTAAATAAATAACTGCTTCATCCGAATGCCTTTACGGATGAAGCAGTAGGACAGAAAATTATTAGAGGTAAAAATTCTTGTTTTTTTGTCGTTATTTCGGCAAAATTATTAAGTACGAATAAGTAAGTTCATTTTTGGCTGAAAACTATAAAATAAATGGTTGATTTATTTGATTTTGAAACTTATAACGAAAATAATAATGATAGCAGAAAAATTTATTCTGTGACTGAAATAAATAACGAAATAAAAGTTATTTTAGAAGATTCTTATCCTTCGGTTTGGATTTCAGGTGAAATTTCAAGTTTTAAACAATATTCGTCAGGGCACATGTATTTTAATTTAAAAGATGAAAATTCTCAAATTTCCGCAGTTATGTTTTCTTTTCAAAATCAAAAATTAAAATTTGCTTTAAAAGACGGTATGCAAGTTTTATTGTATGGAAAAATAACATCTTACATTAACAGAGGAACATATCAAATACAAGTTTATGATGTAGAACAACAAGGGTTAGGAACTCTTCAGGAAAAATTTGAAAAATTAAAAAAGAAACTTTTGGAAGAAGGTTTATTTGATGAAACTCATAAAAGGCAAATCCCGCATATTGTAAATAAAATAGGAATAGTTACATCAAAAGACGGTGCGGCTTTGCATGATATATTATCGGTATTGGACAGACGGTTTTCCAATGTTGAAGTATTAATATATCCTGTTAGAGTACAAGGAGAAACCGCAAAAGATGAAATAGCACAAGCAATACAATATTTGAACAATAATCACAAAGAATTAGATGTTTTACTTGTTGGCAGAGGCGGTGGTTCATTAGAAGATTTGTGGGCATTTAACGAAGAAAAGGTTGCAAGGGCAATTTATAATTCAAATATTCCCGTAATATCTTGTGTAGGACATGAGGTGGATTTTACAATAGCGGATTTTGTTGCGGATTTAAGAGCTCCTACACCATCGGTTGCAGCAGAAGTTGTTGCAAAAAACAGAGCGGATATTGAAGAAAAAATATTTATGATAAAAGATAGAATTATCGGTAATATAAATAATTTAGTTAAAAGATACGAAGAGAAAATTAATTTTTTTAAAACTTGCAGAGCTTTATCAAGACCTTATGATATTTATGAAGATAAAATTCAAAGAGTAGACGAAATAAGAGAACGATTAATTCTTCAAATGAATAATATATTTTCAAACAAACAACAACAATTAAATTTAAATGTTCATAAGTTAGATTTGTTGTCTCCGTTGAAAATAATGGCAAGAGGATATTCCGTTTGTTTTAATGCTAAAGGAAAACTTTTAAAGAAAGTTGAACAGGTAAAAGCAGGTGATATATTAGATATTAAGTTAACCGATGGTATTATAAAAAGTAAAGTAATAGAGGTAAAATGAAAAAAGAAAATAATTTTGAAACATCTTTAAAAAGATTGGAAGATATTGTAAATGAAATGGAAACTTCTCAACTTGATATAGATAAAGCAATGAGTTTGTTTGAAGAGGGAATTTTGTTGGTAAAACAATGCTCTTTGAAACTTGACGAAACAAAGAAAAAAATAGAAATTCTTGTTAATAAAGACGGCAAATTTGAAAAAGAAAATTTTAAAGGAAGAGATAAAACAAATGAAGAAAACTAAAGAGTTTAATTTAAAAAAGTATTTGGTTGAAAAAAGTAAACTGGTAAATAAATTGTTAGTGAAATATTTGCCTAAAGATAAGTCCGTAATATCTCGTGCAATGAGATATTCGGTTCTTGCAGGCGGAAAGAGGTTAAGACCGATATTTGTAATGCTGGGTGCGGAAAGTTTCGGGTTGGATTTAAAGAAAATTGAGCCGGCTATATGTGCGGTTGAATTTTTGCATACATATTCTTTGATTCACGATGATTTGCCTGCAATGGATAACGACGATTTAAGAAGAGGAAAACCGACAAGTCATAAAAAGTTCGGTGAAAGTGCTGCAATTCTTGCAGGAGATGCTCTTTTAACCGAAACTTTTAATTTGATAGCAAAAGCAGATGTTCCTGCCGACAGAATTGTAAAAGCAATAAAAATGTTTACTGATTTTTCGGGTTATAACGGAATGATTGCAGGACAAGCCGAAGATACAATAGAAGCAGGAAAATGGAATAAAAAAAATGTTTCATTATGTAAGAAAAAGTTAGACTATATTCACACACATAAAACTTCGGATTTAATAAAAGCAAGTTTGTTGCTTGGAGCAATTCTTGCGGGAGCAAAAGATAAAGATTTAAAGTCACTTAAAAAGTATGGACATAATATAGGTATAGCTTTTCAGATAGCCGATGATATTTTAGATGTTTATGCGGATAAAAAATTGTTAGGGAAAAAAGGCAGTGACAGTGATAACGATAAACTGACATATTTAAGATTGTATGGAAAAGAACAATCCGAAAAGAATGCTAAAAAATTAATAAATGAAGCAAAAAAATCCGTTTCACAATTTAAAATTAATAAAGAAATTTATGAAAGTTTGGCGGATTATATGATAGACAGAAATTTCTGATTTTATATAGTATAAGAATTATATTATTTGTAATTTATAAGTAAGAGGATAAATGGCAATATTAGAAAATATATCATCGCCCGATAATATAAAATTGTTAAAAAAAGAAGAGTTGCCTCAATTAGCACGGGAGTTGAGAGATAAAATTATACAAACTGTTTCAAGAAACGGCGGACATCTTGCTTCAGGTCTTGGTGTCGTTGATTTAACCGTAGCTCTTCATTATGTTTTTGATGTTGAAAAAGATAAGTTTATATGGGATGTAGGACATCAATCTTATGCACATAAAATTCTAACCGGCAGAAAAGATACCTTTGATACATTAAGGCAATATAAAGGTATAAGCGGTTTTCCGAAAATTTCGGAATCAAAATACGACTCTTTTGGTGCAGGACATGCTTCCACTTCTATTTCTGCAGGACTCGGTTTTGCGGTTGCAAGAGATATTAGAAAACAGGATTATAAGGTTGTATCAATTATCGGTGACGGTTCTATGACGGGCGGACTTGCTTTTGAAGGGTTACAAAATGCCGGAACTTTATCAAAGGATATGTTGGTTATATTAAACGATAACCAAATGTTTATATCTCAAAAAGTTGGAATTTTAGCAGGATATTTTGCAAATCTTTTAACGGCAACCGGAGTAAACAGAATAGAGGAAACGATTTTGAAATTTGCTTCCAAATTAAAGTTTTTGAGTTTTAAATCCATAAAAAAAATAGTCAGAAGATTTAAAACAATTTTGTTTCCGGGAATAATGTTTGAGGAAATGGGCTTTTCTTATGTCGGACCGATAGATGGTCATAATATAAATCAACTGATAGATATTTTAACTAAAGTTAAAGATATTAAAGGTCCTGTTTTGTTGCATGTTGTAACTAAAAAAGGTAAGGGTTATAAACCGGCGGAAGAAAATCCTACAAAATTTCATGGTATAGGTCCTTTTGATATAGAAACGGGAAAGACTGTTTCTTTAAAAAAAGTTACATATACGGAAGTTTTTTCAAAAGCTATTGTGAAGTTGGCAAAAGATGATGAAAAAATTGTGGCAATTACGGCAGCTATGCCTGATGGTACGGGATTAAAAGAATTTTCAAAGCAATATCCGAAAAGATTTTTTGATGTAGGTATAGATGAAGCACATGCCGTTACATTTGCGGCAGCTCTTGCTGCAGGCGGATTAAAGCCGGTTGTAGCAATATATTCAACTTTTATGCAAAGAGCTTTGGATAATATTATTCATGATGTTGCATTACAAAATTTGCCTGTTGTAATGATGTTGGATAGAGCGGGTATAGTAGGTGAAGATGGTCCGACACATCATGGAGCATTTGATTTATCATATTTAAAATATGTTCCCAATTTGACTATTATGGCTCCGGCAAACGAAACGGAATTTCAGGATATGTTTAATACGGCACTTACATTAAAAACTCCTTCCGTTATAAGGTATCCCAGAGGCGGTGGAACCAGAGTTGCATCTTTTCATAGAAAGTTTGAACTTTTGGAAATAGGAAAATCTAAACTTGAACGACAAGGTAAAGATGCTTGTATAGTTTGTTTGGGAAATGTGTGGAAAATTTGTGTGGAAGTCGTAGATAATTTAAAAAATAAAGGAATAGAATGTGCACTTTTAAATATGAGGTTTTTAAAACCGTTTGATGAAACGGCAATAAGAGATATTTTAACATATACGGATAAAATTGTTACCGTTGAAGAAAATTCGTTAATTGGTGCAATGGGAGAAACCGTTAAATCTGTTTTACCCGGAACAAGTGCAAAAATATATTCCATAGGGTTGCCTGATAAATTTATAGAGCATGGTAACCAAAATTTAGTAAGAGAACTTTGCGGAATTTCTGCAGAAAATATAGAAAAACAGGTTTTAAACTTATTGAACAAAAATCCGAGTTCTAATGTATTAATGAGCGAATGATTGGAAAACTTTGTTCGGTAAAACGAAACCGTATATTATAAGCTACAAATATGGAATATTTTATAATATGAAAAAAAGATTGGATGTATTAATTTTTGAAAGAGGTCTTTGCGAAACGAGAAGCAAAGCTCAAGCAATAGTAATGGAAGGTATAGTTCTTGTTGACGGTAAAAAAATAACGAAATCGGGAACTCAGGTTGATGATACTTCTTTAATAGAGATAGAAAAACAAAATCCTTATGTTTCAAGAGGAGGTCTTAAACTTGAGTCTGTTTTGAAATTGTTTGATGTGAATTTTACGGATAAAGTATGTATAGATATTGGTGCATCTACAGGAGGTTTTACCGATTGTATGCTTCAACATGGTGCAAAAAAAGTTTATGCCGTTGATGTCGGAACCGCTCAACTTCATTATAAATTGAGAAATGATAAAAGAGTGGTAAATATTGAAAATGTAAATTTCAGATATTTTGATAAAAATTTATTGAAAGATATAATAGATGTTATAACTATAGATGTATCATTTATTTCTTTGGATAAAATATTACCTTTGGCAAGTGAAATAATTTCCGTAACCGGTATTATTATAGCAATGGTAAAACCGCAATTTGAATTAGAACCGAACGAGATAAAAAAAGGTGTTGTCAAAAATGAAGAGTTAAGACAAAAAGCAATAAATAAAATTAAAGATTTTTCCGAAAAATTAAATTTAGAAATATTAAAAGAGCAGGATTCGGGTGTAAAAGGTCCGAAAGGAAATTTGGAACACTTTATAATGTTAAGGAAACGGCAATATTAAAAAGTACAAAATTATCAAAGTAAAGAAAATCAATACTTTGATAAACAAAAATATAAACAAGCTTTAAAATATTATGATAAAATAAAGGATATAAATGAAACTTGGATATGTTGCGATATTGCAATAGCTGAATATAAAACGGAAGAATATAAAGAAACTGGTAAATAGAGCTTTAAATATTGAGCTCGGAAATAAATATGTTTTTAAGATTAAAAGATGACATTTTATAAAATACAGAGGTTATAAAAATGCAAGATTACAATGTTTGTGAAGTAGAAAAAAAATGGCAGAAAATTTGGGAAGATAAACAACTCTTTAAAGCCGTAAAAGATTTGTCAAAAGAGAAATATTATATTTTGGTTATGCTTCCATACCCTTCGGGAAACTTACACATGGGGCATGTTAGAAATTATAGTATAGGAGATGTTTTTGCAAGATTTAACAGAATGCTTGGTAAAAATGTTATTCATCCTATGGGCTGGGATGCTTTCGGTCTTCCGGCAGAAAATGCTGCAATCAAACATAATATTGCACCGCAAAAATGGACTAAACAAAATATTTTAAGAATGAGAGAACAATTAAAAATGTTAGGAATTTCTTATGATTGGGATAGAGAAGTTGCAACATGTGATCCTGAGTATTACAAATGGAATCAATGGATATTTCTTGAAATGTATAAAAAAGGTTTAGTATTTAGAAAAAAATCTAATGTAAATTGGTGTCCGTCCTGCAAAACGGTTTTGGCAAATGAACAGGTGAAAGAAGGTAAATGTTGGAGATGTGACAGTAATGTTGAACAAAAAGAGTTGGAACAATGGTTTATAAAAATTACTCAATATGCGGATGAATTGTTGGAAGGTCATAAGTTGTTGTCCGGGTGGCCGGAACAGGTTTTATCTATGCAAAAAAATTGGATAGGGAAATCTCATGGTGCACAGATGAAATTTGATATTGCCGATTCGGATAAAAAATTAGAAATATTTACTACAAGACCGGATACTATATTTGGTGTAACATTTATGGTTGTTTCTCCGGAACATCCGATGTTAAAAGAATTTAAAAATCAAATTAAAAATTGGAATGAAGTAGAAAAATATATTCAGGCAAGCTCGCTTAAATCAAATATAGAAAGAGCTTCTTCAAAAGAAAAAACCGGTGTTAAATTGGATGGAGTTTATGTAGTTAATCCTGCAAATAAAAAGAAAGTTCCGATATTTGTTGCCGACTATGTTTTAATGGGATACGGAACAGGTGCAATTATGGCTGTTCCCGCTCATGATCAAAGAGATTGGGATTTTGCAAAAAAATATAATGTAGATATTATTCCGGTAATTGAAGGCGGAGATGTGAACAAGCAGGCTTATGAAGGTGAAGGATTGATGATAAATTCGGAACAATTTAATAAAATATCATCGCAAGATGCAAGAGTAAAAATGCCTTTATGGGTTGAACAACAGGGTTGGGGAAAACAAACAACAAATTACAAATTAAGAGAATGGCTGATATCAAGGCAAAGATGTTGGGGAACTCCTATACCTATGATTCATTGTGATAAGTGCGGTATTGTTCCTGTTGAGCAAAAAGATTTGCCGGTAGTTCTTCCTACGGATGTAAAATTTACTAACGATGGAAAATCGCCTTTACAATCAGATGAAAAATTTGTAAATACCACATGTCCGAAATGTGGCGGACCTGCAAGAAGAGAAACCGATACCATGGATACATTTGTAGATTCTTCGTGGTATTTTGAAAGATATACGGATGCACATAATGATACAAAACCTTTTGATAGCACCGAAACAAATTATTGGATGCCTGTTGACCAATATGTCGGCGGAATAGAACATGCTTGTATGCATTTAATATATTCAAGATTTTGGCATAAAGTTTTAAGAGATATGGGGCTTGTAAAAAGCGATGAACCGTTTATGAACCTTTTAACTCAAGGAATGGTAACACTTGGCGGAAGTGCAATGTCTAAATCTAAAGGGAATATAGTCAGTCCCGATGAAATAGTTGCCAAATACGGTGCTGATACCGCAAGACTTTTTATACTTTTTGCAGCACCTCCGGAAAAACAATTGGATTGGTCGGATGATGGTGTTGAAGGGTGCTGGAGATTTATTAACAGAGTTTGGAGATTACAGGAATTGGTTCAAACAAAGATGCAGGTTGTTGCAACAGACAAAGCAAAACAGGATTTGTTAAGAGCAATGCATGTTTGTATAAAGAAAGTTACCGAAGATATTTCACAAAAACATCAGTTTAATACGGCAATATCATCCGTAATGGAACTTGTAAATACAATGTATGTATATAAACATCATTCAAATGATGACGGGTTATCAAAACGGGTTTATGAAACCATAGTGTTGTTGTTAGCTCCGTTTACTCCACATTTGTGTGAAGAAATTTGGAGTATTTTAGGACATACTGATTGTGTATCGGTAGCAAAATGGCCGTGTTATGATGAAAAGTATATTAAGCAGGATACAATAGAAGTACCGGTTCAGGTTAACGGAAAATTGAGAGGAAAAATAAATATTGATGTATCTGCGGATGAAAATACCGTAAAAGACATTGTATTAAATGATGAAAAGTTAAAGGTAGTATTTAAAGATAAAAATATAGTAAAATTTATTTATGTTAAAAATAAAATTATTAATGTAGTAGTAAAGTAAAAAAATATTTTTGCAAGTATAGGATGAGTAAAAGTATAAAAGGTATAAAAAATAACATTGCTGTAAGATATTGTTAGTGTTTAATAGTTTATATATTTGTTCATCCGTATTTATATAATTAAAAAAATTTAAAAAAGGAGCTTTTTATGAAAAAAATATATTTATTGTTGATGTTTGTTGTAGCACTTATTTCTTGTGCTGCCCCTTATGATCCTGCACCGCAAATATTACCTGCTTATGTGAAGAGTATCTATGTCAGACCGGTTGTAAATAATACTAATCAGTATGGTTTGGAAGATAAGCTTACAAAAGCGGTGATAGATGAATTTATGAAAGACGGCAGACTTTCCGTGACAACCGAAGAAAAAGACAGTGACGGTGTTGTTGTTTGCGAAATAAAAAGATATGTTTTACAACCGTTAACTTATGATGCCAACATGGTTGCGGAACAATATAAATTGTGGATATTAATAAATGTATATTTTATTGATAAACACGAAAATATAACATTATGGGCAGAACCTAATATGGAAGGAATTCAAATTTATGCAGATAATGTAAAAGACGGTTTTGGCGGAATGACAGAGGAAGAAGCCAGAGAATATATTTGGGAAAAATTATCAAGAGATATCGTTAAAAGAACAATAAACGGTTTTGGTAATGCGGGCGGAATATCGGCCAGAAAAGTTCAACAATAAATAATATTGATTGATATCAGTTTTCAATAGAAGGATAGTATCAAAATGAACATTTTGTTTATATACTGATGTTGTATGGTTAACGAAATAACAGTATATACAATATAAGGAGAATTAAATGGCAGATATAACAAAAAAAGAAGAAATAAAAATAGAAATAGATGAGCAGACAGCAAACGGCAGTTATTCAAATTTGGCTTTAATAACACATTCTGAAACGGAGTTTGTAATTGATTTTATTTTTGTTCAACCTCAAAACGGTAAAGCAAGAGTAAAAAACAGAATAATCACATCTCCTTTACATGCAAAGAAAATTTTACAGGCATTACAGGATAATGTTGCTAAGTATGAAATGAGATTCGGTCAAATAAAAAATACCGAAGTTCAGCAACAGGAACAATCAAAATTTTATAATTAGAAATATTGTGAATTATAAATAGTCGGATTGTATTTTGTATGAAATGTATATACTTTTTTTATAAAAGGGAAAATTACAGCATAAACGAATAAATTCTTGTTATTTCTTAAATTATAAAAGTTTCAAAAGTTCTTCACCTTGTTGCCAAACATTTCCTGCACCTAAAGTTAAAAGTATATCGTTTTCCTTTAATATTTTGGCTATTGAACCGATATCTTCAAATTTAAACACATTACATTTATTTTCTTTTGCCGAATTTATAATTAAATCGGATGTTACACCTTTAATAGGTTTTTCGCTTGCCGGATATATATCCATAATATAAAGGATATCCGTTTTTTTAAGTGCCTTACCGAATTCGTTATACAAGTTTTTTGTTCTTGTATATCTGTGCGGTTGAAATATTGTTACTAATCTTTTTTGAGGATAATTATGCTTTAATGCACAAAGTGTTGCATTTACTTCCGTAGGATGATGTCCGTAATCATCTATAACGGTTATACCGTTTTTTTCACCTTTAATTTCAAGCCTTCTGCCTACACCGCCAAACTTAAACAAAGCTTCTTTAATTGTTACAAAAGGAATATCAAATTGCAGACCGACACCTATTGAGGCAAGAGAATTTAGTACATTATGTTCTCCCGGCACTTTTAATACAATTTTACCTAACTTTTTACCTTTATAAATAACATTGTATTCCGTATTGGCATTAACTACCATAATGTCTGTTGCAGTAATATCAGGATTACCTTTAAGACCGTAAGTAATATATTTTCTTGTAACTTTAGGTAATATTTCTTTTACCAAAGGACTGTCGGTACAAACCATAGCCGGACCGTAAAACGGCAAACTGTTGATATGTTTTATAAATGCCTGCTTTAAATTATCCATGGAACCATAATAGTCAAGATGATCGTTATCTATATTTGTTACAACCGTTATCACGGGGGAAAGTTTTAAAAATGAACCGTCGGATTCGTCAGCTTCAGCTATAAGATATTCTCCTTTACCGAGCCTTGCATTTGTTTTTAAATTTTTAAGTTTACCGCCTATAACTATTGTCGGGTCAAAACCTCCCTCATCTAATACCATTGATGTCATTGATGTTGTAGTTGTTTTACCGTGAGTTCCTGCAATTGTAATTGTGTATTTCAGTCTTGCAAGTTCGGCTAACATTTCTATTCTTGGAATTATTATTGTTTTATTCTTTATTGCCTGTTGAACTTCCTGATTATCTTTAGAAATGGCTGTAGAAGTTACTACAACATCCACATTATTTACATTTTCAGCTTTATGACCTATATATATTTTTGCACCTAACTCTTTTAATCTTTGAGTTACTTCCGTCTTTTTTATATCAGAGCCTGAAACCTGATGACCTAAATTGAGTGCAACTTCCGCAATTCCGCTCATCCCTGCCCCGCCGATACCTACAAAATGTATTCTTTGTTTTCCGTTAAACATTTTTTATTATTCCGCCATTTAATTTGTAATATCTTATTTTCTGCAACCTAAACCGTCAAATCAACTGTAATATTTTTATAAATATACAACTTTGTTGGTTTGTAAAAAGCCTAAAAAACTTAAAACTTCCATATTAATTTATTTTATAAATTATATATTTTTATTTTCTTACATATATGAGATTTGCCACTTCGGCATCTAATGCAATTTGTATCTCGTTTGATTTTACTATATATGTAGGAAACTTTTGATGTAATTTTATTGTTGCACCAGGAACCAAACCCAACGATAAAAGTTTATGTATATAGTTGTGATTTGCAGTAACAATATATGAAAGTTTTACGGTTGCCCCGATTTCCAAGTGTGATAAAGGAACAACTATAGATTCAACTTTACTGGAAGCTTTTCTGCAACAGTTACCCTCGGGAATAGGGTTGCCGTGCGGACATTGTTTAGGATGTCCTAACAAAGTACAAATAGAATCTGCCAAATCGGTAGAAAGGTTATGTTCTAAATTGCAGGCAATTTTTTCTATTGATTGTCTGTCAAAATCTAAAACATCTGCAAGTAATCTTTCCGTAAGTCTGTGTCTTCTGGTAAGTTGTTTTCCTAAAAGTTCACCTGCTTCGGTAAGTATTATTTTATTGTCTTCTTTTACTATAAACTTTTTAGTTAAAAGAGTATCCGTAATGGTTTCGTTTACACCTTCTTTAACTGTTTTTGTAACTTCGTCAAAGTCGGTTTGTCCTCTTTGGATAGATGTCCAAATTACACCAAGTGCCTCTTCAATATCAATATTTTCTTTTGTTTTATGTGAATTGATAGTCATGGTTACTCCTTAATATGCCGATTGACAGTATTATACAAATTTTCATACCAAAATAAAAAGGTGTGCTGTAAATTCGGTAACATTTTAAATTAATGTTAAAACGGATTTTTGATTTATTATTATGATATATTTGTAATAAAATTATATAATATGATTATATGATAAAAACTAATGCAATGAGAATTTTAGATAAAAATAAAATAAATTATAAAACTTATTCATATAACGGTTGCGAAGCAATAAGCGGTATTGAAGTTGCACAATCATTAAATCAAAATCCAGATATGGTATTTAAAACTTTAGTAACTACGGCAAAATCTAAAATCCATTATGTTTTTTTAATTCCGGTGGCAAAAGAACTTGATTTGAAAAAAGCTGCCGCTTCGGTGAACGAAAAATCCGTAGAAATGTTAAAACAAAAAGATTTATTTGCTTTAACGGGATATGTTCATGGCAGATGTTCCCCGCTTGGTATGAAAAAATTTTTTGATACCGTTATAGATATATCCGCACGGAATAACCAGACAATAATTTTTAGTGCAGGCAAAATCGGCTACCAGATAGAAACTACATTGGAAGAACTTTCAAAAGTAATTGAATATAAATTGGCACCGTTAACATTATAAAAGTTTAATATAACGGCACAAATATCCGTAAATGAAATTGAAAAGCATATAATCTTTCGTCATAAACAAATTTGTCCGTAATTTCTTTTTATAACTCTTGAATCCAACCGTTATACAAACCTGATTTTTCAAAATCTTCAACCGCTTTGTCATATTCTTCAGAACTGACTTTTCTGTTTAATTGTTCTATTGTATGAGAAATGTTTGCCGTATGATATTGTGCCATAACACTCATATAAGTATCCGTAGAAATTTCATTTGCTACAAATTCAAAAGTGTTTTTTGAGCCTGCAATATTATTAGGCAAAACTAAATGTCTTATCAGTATTCCCTTTGTAGCCATATCATTATCATTGAATTTTAAAGTTCCCTTTTGTCGGTACATTTCTTTTATTGCAATTCTGTTATTCGCTACATAGTTGTCAATTTTAGAATATTTCTTTGCCATTTCGTCAGACGAATATTTCATATCCGGCATATAAATATCTATAAACGGTTCCATTAATTCCAATACTTCTTTTTGTTCGTATCCTCCGCAATTTGACAATATGGGAATTTTTAAACCTTTTTGTTTTGCGATAAAAAGTGTTTCCGCAATCATGGGATAAACATGTGTAGGGGTAACTAAATTTATATTGTTTGCACCTTTATTTTGTAGTGCTATCATTTTGTTTGCAAGTTCTTCGGTTGTAATAAAGTTTCCGTTACCTAACTGACTAATCGGATAATTTTGACAAAAAACACAAGACAAATTACAATTTGTAAAAAAAATTGTTCCGGAACCTGATTTGCCTGAAATAGGGGGTTCCTCTCCGTAATGTAAATTTATACTTGCGACTTTGAATTCTTTTGCGGTCTTACAAGCTCCGATTTCGCCTTTAAGTCTGTTAACACCACACTTTTTGGGGCACAGATTGCACTTTTGCATTAATTGATAAAGTTTTTTTATATTTTCGTACATTTAAAATATTGTCAAAATGTTCAATAAATATGTTAAGAAATAATCCGATATTAAAATTAAAATTATGGAAATCATAACCGATCTCGTAGTTGCTTTTCCTACACCTTCCGCTCCTCCGGAACATTGAAACCCTTTATGACAAGCTACACTAACAATTATTCCCGCAAAGAAAAACGATTTTATGAAACCATGAAAAAATGTTCTAACGGTCATAACATTTAAAATATCATTGATATATCTTGTTGAAGGAATATCCCAAGTTAACGAAGATACTATAAGTCCGCCGTAAATACCGATAATATTTGATATTGCTACAAGTAAAGGAACCATAAATATACAGGCAATAAATCTTGGAACGGCTAAATATTTTATAGGGTTTGTTCCTAAAGTATACAAGGCATCTATTTGTTCCGTAACTTTCATTGTTCCTATTTCTGCCGTTATTGCCGCCCCGATTCTGCCTGTAATAACCACGGATGTTAAAACCGGTCCTAACTCTTTTACTAACGAATATCCCGTTATCATACCGATATAAACAGGCTCATTAAAAAGATTTGCGGTTGCAGAACCTACCTGTAAAGCCAAAACCATTCCGGTAAAAAAAGATGTCAATATAACTATCGGAAAAGACATATATCCTACTTCTACCATCTGAATTATTGTGTTTTTCCAATTTATTTGATATTTCAATATACAGGCACAGGTATCTATTACCAATTGTGAAGCTGCTCCAAGTCCTTGTATGGTTCTTGCTACACTGTTTAAAAATGATATTTTTGAAAAATTATTTTTCATATTAAACTATTATTCTCGGAACTCTTGTAGCTATGGAACATATAATTTCATAACTGATAGTATTTTTCAGCTTTGCAAGTTCTTCCACCTTAATGGTTTCTTTGCCTTGAGTTCCCAATAAAACAACTTCATCACCGATACTTACCCCTTTAACATCGGTAACATCTATCATCATCATATCCATTGTAATTCTGCCTGCAATCGGACATCTTTTACCTCTGACTAAAACATTCGCTTTATTTGAAAACACTCTGCTGTAACCGTCTGCATATCCTACAGGAACCGTTGCTATAACGGAATTTTTGTTTGTAACAAATGTTCTTCCGTAACTCACACAAAATCCGGAAGGAACTTTTTTTAAATAAATAATTTTTGTTTTCCAGGATAACACCGGCTTTAATTTTAAATCTTGAGGAGCATGTTCAAAAGGAGACAATCCGTATAAAGCTATTCCCGGTCTAACCATATCCAAATGTGTTTTTTTGTTAGTCAATATTGCTGCACTGTTTGCTGCATGAGCTATAAATTTTAATCCTAATTTTTTTGCCGATTTTATAACTTCGTTGAATTTATGTAGTTGGCTTTCAGTATAATCGGCATTTGTGTCGGCAACCGAAAAATGTGTATATATTCCGGTCATGGTTATTTCCGACATAGTTGCAATTTTTTTTAAGATAATATCCGTGTTTTCTCCGGCTACAACTCCGACTCTGCCCATACCTGTATCAACTTTCAAATGAAATTCTAAATTTTTTTTGAATTTTTTTGCTATGTTTGACAATTCATGCAGTCCCTGCAAACTTGATATTGTCGGAATTAAATCCCAAAACACGGTTGTTGTTAAATATTCTATGGGATAACCGCTGCCAAAAACTAAAATTTTTGCCTTTATTCCTGCTTTTCTAAATGTAATTCCTTCTTCTATGGAAGAAACTCCTATCCCGTATATTCCAGCTTTAACGGCTTCTTTTGCCAACTCTATGCCACCGTGACCGTAAGCATTAGACTTAATCACGGCTAAAACTTTTGTATCTGTTTTTAAATGCTCTTTGATTTTCTTTAAATTAAACAGAAAATCACTTTTATCTATTTCTATCCATGTAGGACGAAAAAAAGTGTCTTTTATCTTCCTTGTTTTTTTTTCGGAAGATGGCGGTTGTTCCTTCATTGGTTTTCCTCCATTGATATAGGTGCTTTATCATAAAACTTTGTGTAATTTCCTTCAAATAATAAATGAACGGTATCTACTGGTCCGTTTCTTTGTTTTGCGATAATTATTTCGGCATCGTTTTTTATTGCAGGGTCCAAATCCTGTCCTTTATCTTTAGCAAAATAACTTTCTCTGTGAACAAATGCCACAACATCGGCATCTTGTTCTATTGCCCCCGAATCTCTTAAATCCGATAACATCGGTCTTGTATCTTTTCCTCTTCTTTCGGTTTGTCTGGATAATTGAGATAATGCTACAACGGGAACATTTAAATCTTTAGCCAGTGCCTTTAGAGATCTTGAAATTTCTGCCGTTTCTATTTGCTTTGATTCATATTTTTTGCCGTTACCTATACCCCTTATCAATTGTAAATAATCAATGATTATTAAAGATAAAGGTTTCCCTTTTTTTTCAAGTTTTGTTGCCAATTTTTTTGCGGTAGCTCTTATTTCTATTGATGTCATATCCGCATCACATATATACATGTCGGATTTTGCAATTTTTTCCATAGCTGCAGTGAGTTTTTGCCAATCCGTATTTTTAAAATTTCCTTTTCTCAATTCTTGTCCGCTAACCTGTGCTACCGATGCCAAAAATCTCATCATTAAAGATTCCTTTGACATTTCCAACGAAAATATTGCTACGGACTTTGGCTCTTTTGACATTATGGCAACATATTCGGCAATATTTAAAGCAAAAGCAGTTTTACCCATGGAAGGTCTGCCTGCAATTATTATTAACTCCGACGGTTGAAGTCCTGCGGTAATTTTATCAAGGTCCGAAAATCCGGTTCTAAGACCGGGAACATTGTTTCTGTCTTTAAACAAATTTTCCAGTTTACTGACTACCGACAGGATTAAATCCTGCGGAGTGGAAAAATCGTTGACACTGTTTTGTTTTGCTATATTGAATAATACCGTTTGAGCTTCATCCAGTATCGTTTCGGATGGAGAATCTTCCGAAAAAGCATCAGTAACCATTTGAGAACCGACGGTTATTATTTGTCTGAGAATGGATTTATCTTTTACAATATTTGCATAATATTCAACATTTGCCGCTGTTTGAGCAGTATCCGTTAAACCAAACAAATATTTCATTCCGCCTGCATCGTTAAATAATTTGTTATTTTTTAATCTGTTGGTTATCGTAACCGGTTCTGCAACTTCTTTTTCACTCAATTCTATTATTGTAGCAAAAATAAGTTTATGAACTTCCTTATAAAAATCTTCTTCTTTAACCAGTTCCTGAGCCTTTAGTATAGCATCTTTTTCTATAAGCATTGCTCCTAATAAAGCCATTTCTGCATCTAATGACTGAGGCGGAGCCTTTCTCTCTAAATCTTTAGGCATACATTCTCCTTACTATGCTTAATGATTGTGTAAGAAAGGATTATATTCAATAATTACTTAAAAATCAACCACCAAATGATAAGATTGGCAAGCATAATTGCCGTTTTTGTTTTTAAATTTTATATAATAATGACTATGAATAAAAGAATATTAAAATTGTTGGAAAATTATGAAAATGAAGCGGTATTAATTTCGGATAACAAAGATTTATATTATCTTACGGGTGCACAATTTGGAGATTTTTATTTATTACTTCACAAAAAGTACCCGGCTATAATTGTTCACGAAATGATAGCTCCTCAGGTTAATCAATACTTTAAAAAGTTAAAAAATAAAATAAAAATATTTACTACAAAAGAAGATTGTAGTTCAAAATTAGTTGAAGTATTAAAAAAATATAAAATTAACGGTATTGTCATAGATGTATCAAAAATATATGCGGAAAATTTTGATACATTAAAGAAGAAACTTACAAAAGAGAAAATTAAAGTAATAAAAGAAAAAGATATTACACAAAATTTAAGATTAATAAAAGATGAAAAAGAAATAGAAAATCTCCATAAAGCCTGCACTATTGTTTCGGAAGTTTTTGAAACGGTAAAAAAACAGGTTGTTGCCGGAATGACCGAACTTGATATATATTTTAAAATAGAAGAAGAGTTTGCTAAAAGACATGTAGTTCAAAGTTTTAAAACAATCGTTGCATCAGGACCGAATTCTGCAAATCCGCATCATAACAGCGGTAACAGAAAAATACAAAAAAACGACATTGTTATGATAGATATGGGATGTGTTTATAACGGTTATTGTTCCGATTTAACGAGAACATTTTTTATAGGAAATAAAACAAAGTTTCAACAAAAAATATGGGATATCGTAAAACTTGCTCATGACAGAGCAATTGCTGAAGTTAAAGACGGTATGAAAGCTAAAGATATTGATTTTTTTGCCGCAAATACTATTAAGAAGGAAGGGTATGCCAAACAATTTATTCATACTACCGGTCATAGTTTAGGGCTTGATATTCATGAACAGTTGAGAATATCAAAAACATCAACGGCTGTTTTACGGGAAGGAACGGTAATAACCGTTGAACCGGGAATATATATTGAAAATAAGTTTGGAGTAAGAATAGAAGATACCGTTCTTGTAACAAAAAACGGATATAGAGTTTTGACCTGTGCAAAATATTGACGGATTAATGAAGATGTTTTATTAAATTTTCCCGATATATCAAAATTTAATATTTAAACTCTAAGCTGAAAAACTATGGCTTTCTATTTGACAACATATTGTATTATTAGATAAAATTATAAAATATATTCTAAAGTAAATTTTAGATTAATTTTTTTTAAAAGTAATAGGAGACTAAAAGAAATGATTTCTACGGCAGATTTTAAAAACGGAATGGTAATAGTAGTTGACAATGAACCCTATCAGATAACATGGTTTCAAAATCATAAGCCCGGCAAAGGCGGGGCTGTAATGAGAGTGAAACTCAGAAATGTTAAAAAGGGTGGCACCATAGACAGAACTTTTAAATCGGGTGAAAAATTTGAAGAATTGTCGGTAACAAGGCAAAAAAAACAATTCTTGTATGCTGATGGTGCAAACTATATTTTTATGGATATGAACACTTATGAACAAATTGAAGTTCCTCTTGAAAAATTAGACGGCAAAGAAAAATTCTTAAAAGAAAATCAGGAAATCAATGCAATATATTTGGAAGATGAACTTATAGGTATAGATATGCCTTTAATAGTAGAAATGTCAATCATTGAATCCGAACCGGGCATAAAAGGCGATTCTGTAACAAATTTAACAAAGTTTGCAAAACTTGAAACCGGTGCAGAGATAAAAGTTCCTTTGTTTATTAAGGTTGGAGACAGAATTAAAGTTGATACAAGAACCGGTGAATATGTTGAGAGAATTTCAAAATAACTGTTTAGAGGAAATATGAACACTAACGATATAAAAAAATTTTTAGAATCAATAAGAGAAACCGATATAGAAGAAATGGAGTTTGAGTTGGGAAATACTTCCTTGTATATAAAGAAAAGCGAAGTAACTCCAAAAATAGAAAATCCTAAAAAAGTTGTTGTTGAAAAAAATTTAATTGTTCCCGTTAAATCAAAAATGGTTGGAACATTTTATAATGCTCCCGCACACGACAGACCTCCGTTTGTTGTTGAAGGCAGTCATGTTGAGGTTGGTCAGAAAATCGGAACAATTGAAGCCATGAAAATAATAAAAGATGTTATATCCACAGCTGAAGGAAAAATAGTAAAGGTTTTAGTAAATAACGGCCAAACGGTTGAGTATGGTCAGGAATTATTTTTAGTAGACACTGATAGTGAATAACAGCATTTTGGAGAAAATATAAAATGTTTAAAAAAATATTAATTGCTAATAGAGGTGAAATTGCTTGTAGAGTAATAAGAGCTGCAAGAGAACTTGGTATAAAAACTGTCGCTATACATTCGGAAGCGGACAAAGAGTCTATGCATGTAACAATGGCCGACGAATCCATTTGTGTCGGTCCGGCTTCTGCAAGTGAAAGTTATTTGAATATTCCGAGTATAATATCTGCGGCGGAAATTACCGGTGCGGATGCAATTCATCCCGGATATGGTTTTTTGTCGGAAAATACATACTTTGCGGAAGTTTGTGAAAGTTGCGGAATATCGTTTATAGGTCCCAGAATAAGTTCCATTGAAAAAATGGGTGATAAAATTGCTGCAAGACAACTTATGATAAAATCAAAAGTTCCCGTAGTTCCGGGTTCGGACGGTCCCGTATCGGCAGACGATCCGGGAATATTTAATCTTGCAAAAAAAATCGGGTATCCCATAATAATAAAAGCTACTGCCGGTGGCGGTGGAAAAGGTATGAGAGTTGTTGTCAGTGAAGAAACTCTTAAAACTTCTATCATTATGGCACAAACGGAAGCAAAAGCAAATTTTGGCAATCCTGATGTTTATATGGAAAAATATATTGAAGAACCGCACCATATAGAGTTTCAAATTATGGGTGATTGTAAAGGTAAAGTTGTATATCTTCCCGAAAGAGATTGTTCAATACAAAGAAGACACCAGAAGTTGGTAGAAGAAAGTCCTTCTCCGTTTATTTCGGAAAGTTTAAGAAAAAAAATGGGTAAAGCCGCTCAAAGTGTAGCCGAAGCCGTAGGATATATAACGGTTGGAACCGTAGAGTTTCTTGTAGATAAACACATGAACTTTTATTTCATGGAAATGAATACAAGAATACAGGTAGAACATCCGATTACCGAAGTTGTAACCGGTATAGATTTGGTAAAAGAGCAAATCAGGCTTGCTGCCGGTGAAAGATTGAATATTGATTCAAGTTCAATAAAAATAAAAAATCATGCCATAGAATGCAGAATAAATGCCGAAGATCCTGATAAAGATTTTATTCCCTCACCCGGAAAGATAGGAAAATTATATTTGCCCGGCGGAGCAGGAATAAGAGTTGATACTCATGTATATTCAGGTTATACAATACCGCCGTTTTACGATAGTTTGATAGCAAAAATTATTGCTTATGCTCCTACAAGAGAAGAAACCATTTCTAAAATGTCAAGAGCATTAAAAGAAGTTATAATTGAAGGAATAAAAAATACGGCACCGTTACATGCGAAAATTATGAGTAACGAGTATTTTCATAAGGGAAATATTTGTACGGACTTTTTGCCAAAATATGTGTTTAACAGGTAAGCGGTGATAATCCAAAAATTTAGAGCTCACCAATTACAAAATATGCGGGTGAGCTTTAATTATTTTTAGAAAAAGTGAGGGGGGTAAAATATGAAGGAAACAATAGTATCTTTAATTCAGTCAAGTATAGATACAAAGAAAAAAATGTTAGATGAAAGTCAGTTGGTATATATTCAGTCAATAGCAAATAAAATTAATGAAGCATATCAAAACGATAAAAAAACAATTATATTCGGTAATGGCGGTTCATCTTGTGATTCATTACATTTTGCGGCAGAACTTGTATGCAGATTTGAAAAAAACAGAAATGCCTTGCCATGTATAGCACTTACCGAAAATATGGCTTCCGTAACAGCAATAGGCAACGATTTCGGATATGAATATGTTTTTTCAAGACAAATAGAAGCTTTTGGAAATAAAGGAGATGTAGTAATAGCAATTACAACTTCAGGAAATTCCGAGAATGTTATAAAAGCTGTTGAGAAAGCAAAAGAAATGGGACTTTTTGTTATAGGTCTTACGGGTGAAGATGGCGGACAATTAAAACTTATGTCTGATATGTGTTATAGAGCTCCTTCAAAAGTTACCGGAAGAATACAGGAGTGTCATATATTGCTGTTGCATATATTGGCAAAATTGGTTGAAGAAAAGATTTTTGCTTAATGAATTTTCGGATTAAATACATGGAATTACGGATGTGTATAAATAAAAATTATAAAATAGCATTCGTTACTAAATAAAAATTTTTAATTTTAAAATAAAATGAACAATAAAATATTATCAACGGAAGAATTAATAAAAGCAGTAGAAAAACTTAAAAAAGAAAATAAGAAAATAGTTTTTACTAACGGTTGTTTTGATTTGTTGCATATAGGGCATGTAAGTTTGTTTCAAAAAGCAAGAACTTTAGGAGATGTTTTAATTGTTGCAATAAATTCAGACTCTTCACTTGCACAGCTTAAAGGTCCGAAAAGACCGTTAGTTCCGCAAACAGACAGAGCACAATTATTATCGGCATTAACTTGTGTAGATTATGTTGTTGTTTTCAACGAACAGACACCTTACGAACTTTTAAGCAAACTAAAACCGGATATTTTGGTAAAAGGTGGCGACTACAAGATAGAAGATATTGTAGGTAAAGAGTTTGTAAAAGAAGTGTACAGGTATCCGTTGGTAGAGGGAAAATCTACTACAAATTTAATTAAACTTATAGTTGAAAGATATTCAAAATTTAACGGTTAAGTTATACCGTAAAAAGAATTTATAGTCATAACGGTTTAAGTAGCAGGTTTTGCTGAATTCGTACTAACGGTAAAAAAGAACGGTTTAGCTGATTTTTAATAACGGGTATAAATAAAAAGCGGGTGCTCAACACAAGCAAATCTTCGCAAGTAGCACCCGCATATAAGGTTCCCGAGCCTGTTCTTCATATTCATTAATTATAGAATCCCGACAAGAAGTATTGACCACTTATATATAAGGTATTTGATTTAATGAATTTTGTCGGTTTTGCGGTAATTTTATATTAAATTAAAATCCTAAAAAGCCTTTT
>ONUQ01000050.1 GCA_900321055.1 uncultured Elusimicrobia bacterium | reverse complement strand
TTTATTTAGAGTTGTTAAGAAGAGATTATAAAGTTAATATAGGTAAAACATTAAACGGGGAAGTTGATTTTATAGCCGAAAATATGAATGAAATAAAATATTATCAGGTAACACAATCCTTATTGAATAAAGAAGTTAGAGAAAGGGAAATAAATAGTTTGGAAAAAATAAAAGATAATTATGAAAAATTAATAATAACAATGGATAAAACGATAAATAAAGATTATAACGGAATAAAAATAATTAATATAATAGACTTTTTGCTAGATATATAATCTTTGCTAATTTCATAGAAACTTTTTTTGGACTTCAAAACTTTCACCATTGCATTTGTCGTTATAGTTAAACTCATAACTCTTAATTCTATCACTCAATGAAACAACCCATTTGGAACAATTAATAATTTCCTTTCATCTGCACTAAAAGTTTTATATTTATATTTTGCTTTTTTATTTATTCTTATATTTTTAAATTTACCAATATCAAATGTTTTACCTTGAATATTATCCGCAAAATATTTTATAGTTTTTTCTCTTAACTCTTTTATATCTTTATAATTTCCAAACTATTGTTTTATTTCTTCTTCTGTTATTATTTTTTTTGTCGTTATATATTGCAGATTCTTCGTTTAATTCTTGTTGTGAAAAATTGAAGATTTTATAAAATTCTTCTAAATTATTTAGTATTCCAAAAAATTATATTTTGTTTATTCATATTGTTTTAATTTTATAAAATTCAGTTTGTTTTAGGAATAAGTTTTTTCTTTAAAGAGTGTTTATTTTCATTTTGAAAATAACTGTTTGTGAATTTGTATAAAATCTGTGCCGTTAATGTCGTCATCTAACCCGCTAGGGTGTGGCAGTCTATGGAAAATAAACGGCAACGAAAACGGCAATGACAGGATTGCCACGAAAAAAATTGAAATTTTTTCACGAAATACCTGTATTTCGTTTTTTTGATAAATGATAAATTTTATTTGTTAACTGTTTAAGCATAACACATTATAATATTTTTGTTTTGTTGTTGAGTATAAAAAATACTTATCTGAAAGATTTCACAAAAATATAATTTATATATTACAAAAACTTTTCATGTTAAAATACATTTGCGATATTTTGATAATTAAGATATATATATAATTGAAATTTTGTGAAAATTTAATCTGAAAATAATCGGAATTTTGTGGTTTTTTGAAATTATCAAATATCAAAAAAAGCAAACTACAGTTGACTGTTTTTAAAAAAAACAGTAAAGTATATTTGACTAAAATAATTAAATAAAAATCCATAGGAGATTACATGTTAGAATCTATTTTTGAATATCATTACAGAGTTATTAAAAATTTACCAAAATATAAAAGATATTTGTATTCTAAAATAAATTGGAAATCAAAAGGAATATGTGTTACCGGTGCAAGAGGAACCGGAAAAACAACTTTACTTCTTCAATATATGATTGAAAAATATAAATCCGCTGAAGAGTGTTTATATATTTCTGCAGATAATATTGAAATTATCGACATAGGGCTTTTAGAATTAGCAAAAGAATATTTTAAATATGGTGGCAAAGCATTAATAATAGATGAAATTCATAAATATAAAAATTGGCAACAGGAAATAAAGAATATTTTAGATATTTACAAAGATAAACAAATACTAATTTCAGGCAGTTCTTCAATAAAATTACAAAAAAGCAAATACGATTTGTCCAGAAGATTAACATATTATCAATTAGAAGGCTTATCTTTTAGAGAATACTTGATATTAGAAAACAAACTAAATTTAAAGCCTTTTAAATTGGAAGATATCTTAAAAAATCACTTACAGATAAGCCAAGAAATTACACAAAAGATTACCGTATTAAAAGAATTTAAAAAATATTTAAAATATGGCTACTATCCTTTTTATTTGGATAATAGTCAGGATTATCATTTAAGATTATCAAATGTTATAGAAAAAGTTTTGTTTGAAGATGTTGCTTTTTCTTATAATATTAAAATCAGCAGTGTAAATTATTTAAAAAAAATATTATATTTATTGGCAACATCAAATCCTTTTATTTTAAATATATCAAAATTGAGTAGTGATTTAGGTATATCAAAAGAATATGTTTATATATTTATAGAATATTTAACATTATCAAAATTAATAAACTCAATAAGTTCTGATGTCAAAGGTTATGTACTTATAAGAAAACCTCAAAAAATATATTTAGATAATACAAATATTCTTTACACAATAGATTCAACTTCTTTTAACAATAATATTGGAACTATAAGAGAAATATTTTTTGCAAATCAATTATTGTGCAATAACAAATTAAATTCATCAAAATCCGGTGATTTTATAATTGATAACAAATATACAATAGAAGTCGGCGGACAAAATAAAACATTTGAACAAATAAAAAATATAAAAAATTCTTATTTGGCTATTGATAATATTGAAACGGGAATAGGAACTAAAATACCTCTTTATCTTTTTGGTTTGTTGTATTAGTTAAAATTGATAGTAAATAACACTATAATTTAGTAAAATTAAAGCAGTAAATAATATTTTCCTTTAGGGAGAAATAATGGCAAAAAACAAACAAAATAACAATGCAAATATAGGGTTTGAAAAACAGTTGTGGGATGCTGCCTGTGTTTTGTGGGGGCATATTCCCGCTGCCGAATACAGAAAAGTTATTGTCGGTTTAATTTTTCTTCGTTACATATCAAGTGTATTTGATAAAAAATATCAAAAACTTGCCGTTGAAGATATAGATTTTTTGGAAGAACCTCTTGCATATTTGGAAGACGGAATATTTTTCGTTCCGCCACAATCAAGATGGAATGTAATATCACAATCGGTACATACTCCCGAAATAGGTAAAGTTATAGATGATGCAATGATAGCAATTGAAAAACATAATAAAACTCTTAAAGGTGTGTTGCCTAAAAATTATGGCAGTCCCGATTTGGATAAAAGAGTTTTGGGCGAAGTTGTGGACTTATTTACAAACAATATAAAAATGGACGATACCGAAGAAAGTAAAGATTTGCTCGGTAGAACTTACGAATATTGTATTGCACAATTTGCAGCTTACGAAGGAACAAAGGGCGGTGAATTTTATACACCGTCAAGCATAGTTAAAACTTTAGTAGAAATTTTAAAACCTTTTGAAAATTG
>ONUQ01000177.1 GCA_900321055.1 uncultured Elusimicrobia bacterium | reverse complement strand
TATAACATCAAGTCTTACATCCGGAACAATTTTTTTAATTTCGTCTGCTTTATTTAATATTGTTTCAACTCTATTATAAACATAAAATACTTGTCCGTTTCTTGAAATTTCTGCTTCTATAATATTTTTTATAAGTTTTTGATTATAAGCCGATATATTTGTTTCTATCGGTTGCCTTCCGTAAGGCTGTGTTTCTATTAACGATAAATCTCTAAGTCCGTACAATGCACCGGACAAAGTTCTTGGTATAGGTGTAGCTGACAACATCAATATATCAATGTTTTTTTTCATTTCTTTAATTTTTTCTTTTTGTTTCACACCAAACCTATGCTCTTCATCTATTATAAGAAGTCCCAAATCTTTAAAATCAACATCTTTTTGTAATAATCTGTGAGTACCTACAACAATGTCTATGTTTCCTTTTTTTAAATCTTGTAAAATTTTTTTTTGTTGTGCAGGTTTTTGAAATCTGCTTATAACTTCAACTTTTGCCGGAAATGCTGTTAATCTGTTAACAAATGTGTTGTAATGTTGTTCTGCTAAAACAGTGGTAGGCACCAATACTGCAACTTGTTTTGATTGGCACACAACTTTAAATGCTGCCCTTAAAGCAACCTCTGTTTTTCCAAAACCTACATCACCGCAAATCAACCTTTCCATAGGATAAGGCTTTGAAAAATCGTTGTTTATATCTTCTATAGCTTTTAGTTGGTCTGATGTTTCTTCATATATAAAAGAATCTGCTAAATCTTTTTCAAGTAAACTTGCTTTGGGATATGGTTCTCTTTGTGTTTGTGCTCTTTGTGCATACAATTTTAATAACTCTTTGGCAAAAGCAGATGCTTCCTCTCTTGCTCTATGCTTTATTCGTTCCCATGCAAATGTGTCCATAGAATATAGTTTAGGTTTTACACCTTCTACACCAATATATTTTTGAACTACTCTAAAATCGTCCGGCGGAACATAAAGTTTATCACCTTTCCTGTACTCTATACATAAATATTCCGAAGTTTTATCCGACAATGTAATTTTTTTAAGTCCTTTATATTTTCCTATACCATATTTTTCATGAACAACATAATCTCCTGCAGATATTTCCCATATACCTTCCAGTCTTTTACCGCTTTTCATTTTCGGGAAACTTATTTGTTTTTTTTTATAAAGAATTTCTTTTGTAGATATTATGGCTAATTTATCTTTTAAATAAAATCCATACCATAACGGCGATATCGTCATTTCGGGAATATCGTCAAAATTCCACCCGTTTTCATAAAATAAATCTGTTGTCTTTTGTTTTTCAGGTTCATTTGAACAATATATTTTTATAGGTATTGCATTGTCTTTCAAATCTCTAATAAGTCGGATAAAATATTTTATGTCACCTTGAAATCCTTGAAAACTTTGATAATTGTAATGTTGTGATTTTTTATTTAATGGATCATTTATTATTAGTTGAAATTTATTATATCTGCTATCTTTTTTTATTTCTTTATCACAATAAATAATAAAATTTTCGTTTAGTTGTTCTAATAAAGTTGTTTTTACATCAACAATTTTATACGGAAGAACAGTTATTTCTTTTAAATAATCTTTTGATCTTTGAGTTATATAATCAAAAGGTTTTATAGTTTCAACAGTTTCAAAATCAAATGATATTCTTATCGGATTTTCGTTATCACAAGACCAAATATCTAAGATATCTCCTCTAACGGAAAATTGTCCTTTATCTTCTACAAAACTTTCCCTTGTATAACCTATTTTTGAAATTTGTGTGATTAAGTCGTTATATTTATATCCGTTATTAACTTTTAATGTTATTGAATTATCCTGTAAAGCATTAAAGGTTAATACTTCCTTATTTATTGAATCTTTATCTGCAACAACAACTACTCTTTTAAGTGCAGATAATTTAGATAATGTTATTATTCTTTTAGATTCATCATCTGAAGGATACTCTAAAACTTTTATATCTGTATTATTTAAAAAAGTTTTTATATCTTGACTTACGGTATCTGTCTCGTTGCTATCTAAAACTGCTAATAAAGATTTATTGCTATTATTTAATATATATTGAGATAAAAAATGTGATACCGAGCACAAGTTTATTCCGGAAATATAAATATTTTTATTTTCTGTCATTTTTATATAATTTAATTTATAAAGAAATTAAAAGTGCACATTTTGTTTTACTATATTTTTTTACATTTATCAATTTTTTGTTTTAACTCAAGACCATATCTTTATAAAACAGCAAAACAGTTCACTGTATATACCTGTCTGTTTCGTAGATAAAATTCAAAAATTTATTTGTATCTTTTTTCCTTGCCACAAGTTAAAATATATCAATCACAATGTTTTTTGATTGTTAAGTATTATATAACAGAAATAAATTTATTAACTTGTGCATTTCTTTTTTATAATATTTTTTATATTAAATATTACATAATCTTTTTTATTTTATACTGTTTCCGTCGCTAAATGCTGTTCCTACAATTTTGCCGATTTCTAAATATTTGTGATTTACTCCATCATAACTTATAAACTTAATTTTTGCAGAATCTATATTCCCTTTAGCATCTAATATTTTTTCATCTGCACTTATGTTTATAATGTCTGCAATAATGTTACCGTTATCGTCAAATTTCACCAATTTACATTCAAGAGCCATAGGCAACTCTTTTATTACGGGTGCATCTACAAAACTACTTTTTTCTGTAGTAAAACCTGCTTTTTCAAGTTTATTAGAAACTTCATTACCTGAAACTATACCTAAATAATCACATTCTTTAATGTGGTCTGTATCCGCAAAACTGATTGTAAACTCTTTTTTTATTTTTATATTTTTTGTGGTTTTGTGACTTTCATCCAAACAAATCATAACTTTTTTATAATCGTATATTCCGCCCCAAGCGGCATTTAATGCATTTGCATTTCCTTTATCATCGTAAGCACAAACAATTAAGACCGGCATAGGATAAAACCAAGTTTGTTGACCGAAATTTTTTCTCATAATAATTCTCCTTTTATATATAAATAATCACTGATATTGTATTATACAATTTTTATTATCGGGATAGAAAATTTATAAATTTTTTTATCAAAACAAATTTATTTTTATTTTTAATTTTACGGATAAAACTATAATATATATTTAAGGCAACAACATATTGTAAAAAAGTATTAAAAATAATATAATCTAAGTATGTTGTATTTTTAAAGTTTCTTTCTGAAAATTAAAAATACCGGTCTAATCTAAAATTACTGTTTGGAAGTTTTGTTGAAAACTGTTCTGTGCCTAAAAGCTATTGTTTTTATAATAATTGTTTTTTGACAAAAAAATATTGATATAATTTAATTGTTTTTTTTTTATAAAAAATTTTTTTGAGAGGTGTAAAATGCAAGCTGTAATTATGGCAGGTGGATTTGGTACAAGACTTAAACCTATTACTTGTAGTATTCCAAAACCGATGGCATTAGTTGCGAACAGACCTATGCTCAGTCATATTATAGAGTTATTAAAGCAACATAATTTCAACGACTTAACAATTATGTTGTATTATCAACCGGAAATTATCAAAAATTATTTTAAAGACGGAAAAGAACTTGGAGTATCAATAAAATATTTGAGACCGGAAAGCGATTTAGGCACGGCAGGAAGTGTTGGTTTTGCAAAAGCAAATATTTCAGATACATTTGTAGTTATTTCCGGAGATGTTTTAACTGATTTTGATATTTCAAAAGCAATAGAATTTCACAAAAAGAAAAAAGCAATAGCTACAATGGTTTTAATAAGAGTAGAAAATCCTTTACAATTTGGTGTAGTTATAACGGATAAAGAGGGTAAAGTTGAAAGATTTTTGGAAAAACCTTCGTGGGGTGAAGTTTTTTCGGATACGATAAACACAGGTATTTATATACTTGAACCGGAAGTGTTTAAATATATTCCTGAAAACGAGGATGTTGATTTTTCAAAAAATTTATTTCCTCAATTATTAAAAGAAGGTAAAGGGTTGTATGGATATATAGCAGACGGATATTGGAAGGATATCGGGAATCATGATGAATATAGATTTTCACACTATGATATTTTAGATAAAAAAATAAAAATAAATGTTTTAGGTAAAGAAAAGAAAATAAATGATAAAACTGTTATACTTGGTGAAAATTCGGTAATTGAAGATGGTGTAATAGTTGATAATAATGTAATTATCGGTGACAATACCGTAATAAAAAAAGGTGCAAAAATAGGTAAATCCGTTATTGGTTCAAATGTTGTTATAGGGGAAAATGCGACAGTTTTAGGTTCTGTTATTTGGGATAATGTACATGTAGGGCAAGAAGCCAGTTTAAAAGAATCTGTTATCGGATATTCAACAACATTGGAAAAAGGTGTTTCTGTTCAGGTAGGTTCTATAATTGCAGATGAATGTTATATTGGTGAAAATGCTATTATAAGGGCAAATTTAAGAATTTGGCCGCATAAAACCGTGGAAAAAGGTGCAATACTTTCTTCAAGTTTAATTTGGGGTGCAAAATGGAACAAGTCCTTGTTTAATGCTTACGGTAGTATTTCAGGATTGGGTAACATAGAAATAACACCTGAATTTGCTGCAAAAATCGGTTCCGCTTATGGTGCTTATGTGGGTAGTGGAGCCTATGTAGTAATTTCAAGAGACGATCACAGAACAACCAGAATGATAAAAAGGGGAATAATATCCGGTATTCTTTCGGCAGGAGTAAATGTCGGTGATATGTTAAATGCTCCGATACCTGTTGCAAGATATGAAATTGGTAACGATGGGGAAATTGGCGGTATTCATATTAGACAATCCCCTTATGATTCAAAACTTATAGATATAAAATTTTTTGATAAATTTGGTAGTGATATATCAATAAACCAGGAAAAATCCATAGAACAATTGTTTTTTAGAGAAGATTTTAAAAAAGCGGATATGGATAAAGTTGGTATGATTACTGTTCCTCCGAGAGCAAACGAATTTTATAAAACAGGTTATTTGAATACTATTAAAAAGAAAGTTAAATCTTCTAAAAAAAGTATGAAAATAGTTGTTGACTATGCACATTCTACGGCATCATTGGTATTTCCTACAATTTTGGGAGAATTAGGAGTAGAAGTTATTGCTTTAAATGCTTATATAGATGCAGAAAAAATAACAAAAAGTAAAGAAGAGTTTGAATATTCATTAAATCAATTGTCAGACATTGTAATGACATTAAAAGCAGATGTAGGGTTTTTATTGGATAATGGTGCGGAAAAAGTTTTCCTCATTGATGAAAGAGGAAAAATAATGAGTAACGATACAGCGATGCTTGTAATGGCATATTTGGTTATGACGGTATACAAGACAGGAACAATTGCCGTTCCTGTTACGGTATCATCCGTTATAGATGAACTTGCACAAAAATTTAATTTTAAAATAATAAGAACAGGTACAAGCCCCAGAAATATAATGAAAGCAGCAAAAGAAAAGGATGTAATATTTGTTGCTGATTGTAATGGCGGTTTTATATTCCCTGAATTTCAAAACTCATTTGATGCAATGTATGCAGTTGGTAATTTGATAGAGATGCTTTCACAAACAGACTTTACAATCAGTAAGATTAGAAGAGAAATTCCGTCTTTTGATGTTTTGCATAAAGTAATACCGTGCTCTTGGGATAAAAAAGGGCAAACAATGAGAAATGCTATAGAATATACAAAAGATAAAAAAATAGAACTCATAGATGGAGTAAAGATATTTTTAGATAACGGATGGGTATTATTATTACCGGATCCGGATGAAGCTTATTTTCATATATGGGCAGAAGCGAAGGATAATACAACTGCTCAAGGTTTCATAGATATTTATACGGATAAAATTAGAGAGTGGCAGAAGTAAAAATCGTGACATAATGCTTTTAGTCTAAAATTGAATTGAAAGAATTTTTTGACCGGGAGCGAAATCGTAAAATTGCAAACAAAAATTGCTGAAAGTAGTTTTTATAGGAGAATAAAAAATGATTAAATTTGGAACATCAGGTTGGAGAGGAATAATAGCAGATGAATTTACATTTGATAATGTTAAAATTGTTACACAAGCAATAGCAAATTATCTTATTAACGATGATAAAGATTATAAAAAAGATAAAGCTGTCATAATTGGTTACGACACAAGATTTTTATCGGATAAATATGCTAATATTTCTGCAGAAATTTTAGCGGGAAATAAAATAAAAGTTTTATTATGCAAACGAAATACTCCTACACCGGTTATAGCTTATGATATTATTGCCAATAAACTTGCAGGCGGTATCAATTTTACGGCAAGTCACAATCCTCCTGAATATAACGGGATAAAGTTTTCTCCGTCATGGGGTGGTCCGGCATTACCTGAAACTACACAACAAATTGAAAAATATTGTACACAAATAAAAATTGAAAATGTTAAAAGAGTAAGTTTAGAGGACGGTTTAAAATCCGGAATAATAAAATATTATGATCCGAGACCTGCTTATTTAAAGAGAATAAAACAGTTGGTTAATTTTAAATTGTTGAAAAAAACAGGATTAAAAGTTGTGGCAGATATTTTACATGGAACAGGTGATGACTATTTAGATACACTGTTAGAGCAAGCAGGAGCAAAATTGAAAGTTTTAAATAAAGAACGGGATCCTTTGTTTGATGGTCATTCTCCCGAGCCAAATGAAGCAAATTTAAAGGAATTAAAATCTGTAATAAAAAAAGAGTCCTATAAAATCGGACTTTCCGTAGATGGAGATGCAGATAGGTTTGGTATAATAGATTCTGATGGAACTTTTATTACTCCAAACCAGGTAATTCCCATATTACTATATCACTTAAATAAAACCAGAGGATGGAAAGGTGTAGTCGTAAGAAGTGTGATGACAAGTCATTTAATAGATAAACTTGCATCAAAACTTGGAATAGAAGTTATTCAAACTCCGGTAGGATTCAAATATATTGGTGATATATTAACACAAAGACCGGACGAGTTTATTATTGGCGGGGAAGAGTCGGGTGGTCTTACAATACGAGGACATGTTCCGGAAAAAGATGGTATTATAGCATGTTTACTTATGGCAGAAGCGGTTGCTACAAATAAAAAATCTTTAAGTGCTATATTAAAAGATATTACAAAATTGACGGGACCTGTAGTAACGGCAAGAGAGAATTTTAGATTGTCAAAAGAAGTAATGGAGAAATTTAAACAAACTTTAAAGGAGAAAGCTCCTGAAAAAATTGCGGGAATGAAAATTCGTGAAGTTGTTACACTTGACGGATATAAATTTATAATAGATGAAGATACATGGATTGGGTTTAGATTATCTGGAACAGAACCTATTGTAAGATTGTATGCCGAGAGTACAACAAATGAAAAGTTAAAAAAACTAATATCAGCCGGAGAAAAATTTATAAATGGTAAATAAACAAGAAACGGAAATATCAAATCTAAACGATAAAAAAATGAAAAAAAGTAGCATAAAAAGCTCTTTTATTTCTGGACTGTTGGTAATACTTCCGGTATGGTTAACTATTTTTATAATTCTTATTATTTTTGGGTGGATTAGCAGTTTTTCTATGCCTAT
>ONUQ01000052.1 GCA_900321055.1 uncultured Elusimicrobia bacterium | reverse complement strand
GTAAAGATGTATATATCAGGGGATTAATAGAATTTACAAACTATTGTAAAAACGGTTGCTATTATTGTGGTATAAATTGCACAAATAAAAATATTACAAGATACAGATTAACGAAAGATGAAATTTTACAGTGTTGTAAAGTCGGTTATACTCTGGGATATAGAACATTTGTTTTGCAAGGCGGGGAAGATTCTTTTTTTACGGATGATTTAATTTGTGATATTGTATCTGCAATAAGAAAAAATTATAAAGATTGTGCAATTACATTATCTATGGGTGAAAAAAACAAAGAAAGTTATATTGCATATTTTAAAGCAGGAGCTAACAGATACTTGTTAAGGCACGAAACTGCAAATGAAAATCATTATAAAAAGTTGCATCCTGAAAGTTTATCTTTACGAAACAGAAAACAGTGCTTATATAATTTAAAAGAAATCGGTTATCAGGTAGGTAGCGGATTTATGGTGGGTTCTCCTTACCAAATAACAGAAAATATTATTGAAGATTTTAGGTTCTTACAGGAACTTAAACCTGATATGATAGGAATAGGTCCGTTTATTCCTGCACAAAATACAAAATTTGAAAAGTTTGAACACGGTAAATTAAATTTAACATTAAAAATAATTTCAATATTAAGATTATTGTTCCCTTATGCTTTAATACCTTCAACAACCGCTCTTGGAACGATAGATACACAAGGCAGAGAGTTAGGCCTTAAATCGGGAGCAAATGTTGTTATGCCAAATTTATCTCCTGTTAAATATAGAAATTTGTATACTTTATATGATGACAAAATTTGTACAAACGAAGAATCGGCAGAGTGCAGAGGCTGTTTGGAAAAAAGAGTATCTTTTGCCGGATATAAGATTGTTACCGACATCGGAAATGTGAAAAAATTATAAAATATACCGTTCGTTGTTATATAAAATTTATATTGACAACAATAATCTTTTTTTATAGTATGTACCTACCTTTTAGGTGGGTATTAGAATGTAAGATAATTAAAAATACAGATAAAATTATGATAAAAGAATTAGCAGATAAAATTATAAATAAAAATTATCACATAAATAAGCAGGAAGCATTGAATCTTGTAAACGAAAATTTAGAAGATTTAACTTTTTATGCCGAAAAAATAAAAGAAAAATTTTGTGGTAAAAGTTTTGATATATGTTCCATAATTAACGGTAAAAGCGGTAAATGCAGTGAAAATTGTAAATTTTGTGCTCAATCTGTACACTATAAAACAAATATAAAAGAATATCCGTTGCTTGATATAGAGCAAATTTTTAAAGAAGCAAAATATAATTCTGATAAAAAAGTTAAAAGGTTTGCCATAGTGACATCAGGAAAAGAACTTAGTGACGAAGAAATAGACAGAGTATGCAAAATTTATGAAAAAATAAAAAAAGAATGCAATATTATGTTGTGTTCTTCAATGGGGCTTTTGAACAAACAACAATTTATGAAATTGAAAAATGCAGGAGTATCAAGGTATCATTGTAATTTGGAAACATCAAGAAATTTTTTTCCTAAAGTTTGCACAACACATACTTATGACGATAAAATAAACACAATAAATACGGCAAAAAAAACAGGACTTGAAATTTGCAGTGGCGGAATATTCGGATTAGGTGAAACTTTTGAAGACAGAATAGATATGTTTTTTGAACTTTATAATCTTGATATAAAATCCGTTCCTATAAATGTATTAAATCCTATAAAAAATACTCCGTTTGAAAATGCCGGTATTTTATCACAAGAAGAACTTTTAAGAATTGTTGCTATAGCAAGGTTTATTTTGCCGACTGCTTTTATAAGACTTGCAGGCGGACGACTTTTGTTTAAAGATAAATGTGTGTCAATGTTTTCTTCCGGTGCAAATGCTACAATTACCGGCGATATGCTTACAACTTCAGGCACTTTAATAAATGAAGATTTTAATATAATAAAACAATTGGGTTTTAAATTATAAAAATTAAAATGAAAAACAATATAAATTTTGATATTATTCATAGCAGACAAAATACCAATTCCGTAAAATACGATTTGATACCAAAAATAAAAAATAAGAATGTTATTCCCATGTGGGTAGCAGATATGGATTTTAAATCTCCGATTGCGGTGGGGGAAACTTTAAAGAAAATTGCTACACATAATATTTACGGATACACTTATGTTGATAATGAATATTTTTCTTTAGTGCAAAATTGGTATTTAAGAAGAATGGATTGGCAAATAAAGAAAGAAGAAATTTTGTGTGTTCCGAGTGTAATGTTTGGTATATCTGCAACCATAAGAGCATTAACAAAAGAAAACGATTCAATTTTAATTTCTCAACCCGTATATTATCCTTTTTCAAATATTGTTTTAGCAAATGCAAGAAACCTTGTTATAAATCCTTTGGCTTTTAACGGTAAAGAATATGAATTTGATTTTAAAGATTTTGAGCAAAAAATAAAACAAAACAATGTAAAAATATATATTTTATGTTCACCGCATAATCCTGTAGGTAGAGTGTGGACAAAACAAGAACTCTTATCGGTTGCAGAAATATGTATTAAAAATAATGTAATTATAATTTCAGATGAAATTCATTCCGATTTTATTTATGATAATTATAAACATTATCCCATCAGCTCTTTATCAAAACAAATTGAACAAAATACCGTTACGGCAATAGCACCTACAAAAACTTTTAACCTTGCAGGACTACAAGCGGCACATCTTGTGATACAAAATAAACAGATAAGAGATAAGGTTTTTAAATCTATAAATGCAACAGGTTTTTCTTCATTAACAAAACCGGCAATACAAGCCGTAAAAGCAGTGTATAAAGAAGGGGAAACTTGGTTTAACGAATTGTTAAAATATTTACAACAAAATAGAGATATTTTAAAAAAAGAATTTTTAAATACAAAAATTTCGGTTAATAATATGCAAGG
>ONUQ01000113.1 GCA_900321055.1 uncultured Elusimicrobia bacterium | reverse complement strand
TATAATTCCCGCAATAAAAAATCTTGCTAACGAAATGTATGGAGTAAGATTTGCTCTTTCTTTGCATGCAACCGATGATAAACAAAGAAAAAAAATTATTCCAAACAATTTTGATACAAAGATAACCGATTTATTAAATATCTGCAGATACTATTTAAAGAAAACAAACTCCAGAGTTACGATAGAATATATTTTATTGAAAGATTTTAATGACACTTCCGGTGATGCTCACAGACTTGCAAGACTTATGAAAGCAAGTAATCTTATAAATCCGAATGTTCAGGTAAATCTGATACCTTATAACGAAACAAACAGTTTTGATTACAAAACTCCGTTACAGGTATCAATTTTAAATTTTAAAAAAATATTAAAATTAAACGGTATAACGGTAAACATTAGGGAACCTAAAGGTCTTGATATCGGTGCAGCATGCGGACAATTAGGTAAAAAAAATAAATAAAGAAGGGATTATTATGAAAATCGCATTAGCATTGAGCGGTGGCGGAGCAAGAGCTTTGGCTCATATCGGAGTATTGGAAGTTTTAGAACAAAACAATATAAAAATTGATTGTATTACCGGAACTTCTATGGGTGCAATAATAGGAGCATTGTATGCCATAGAGCCGTCTTGTGAAAAAATAAAAACAATTTTAAAAGATTATATTTTTAATGTAATGTTTTCTAAAATGAATATGAAAAAAATGCAGGATGCCGGCAATGTTTCTTCTACAATAAACTTTGAAGATATGATAAATGCCATAATACCTGATATAAAAATAGAAGATACAAAAATTCCTTTTGCCTGTGTAGCAACCGATATTACAAACGGAAAAGAAAAATTTTTTATAAAAGATTTTATAAGAAAAAGAGTTTTAGCATCGGCATCTTTACCCGGAATATTTCCGCCCGTAAATATAGATAATGTTTATTATGCGGACGGCCTTTATGTAAATGTTACTCCTGTAACGGCAACAAAAATATTTAACCCGGATTTTATAATAGCTTTGGATGTAATAGGTGAATTAAAAAAAATGGAAGTTTTACCTGTCAACTCAAAAGATATTATAAGCAGATGTAATATTATTTCCGGCAATTTGCTTTATAAAGAACAGATAAAAGATGTTGATGTCATGATAAGACCGAATATACAACAAACATCTTGGACAGAATTTAATAAATTTGATTTTCTGGTTTGCGAAGGTAAAAAAGCCGGCGAACAAAATATTCGGGAAATAAAGCTTAAATTAAAAGATATGTAAACTACATAACACATTTTTACAAAATCTTTTGTTTTCGTGATATGCAACTTTCATAAATAGATTCATAAAGGGATTGTTATGCGATAATATCAGCTTAACTGTTTTTCAACCTTTTATTATTATTCGGGTTGTTTATGTTTAAACTTTCCAAAAATATGTTTTCTATGTTGTTCCATCTTTAAAAATTGTTCCCGTGTTAAAATATTTCTCATTTTAACTTTTCCGTCTATTTTTATTTTTAAAATTTTTATGTCTATTTGTTCTATTTCTTTTTCCAAATTTTCTATTATGCCAATATCATATTTTTCTTTTGCAAGTTCATTATCTATTGCTTCCATTTTTTCTCTTAACTTTTCTTTTAATTCTTTCCTTTTAGCAACATCGCTTTCCATCAACTGTTTCATCTGTTGTTTCTGTTCGTCTGTAATATTCAGTGACTGAACGGCTTTATCCAATTCCTGTATTTTTTGTTTCTGATTATTTACATTGTTTTGATTGTTCGGTGTAACGGCATATACCGTACCGCTAACAACCAATGCTATTATTAAACTTATGATTTTTCTCATTTTTTCTCCGTTGTTTTTTTTGTCTCATATTAAAATTGTTTCATGTAACCTTCGGCAACAAGTTTGGCAAGAGTTCTTACTCTTAACACATAACTGACTCTTTCCGAAACTGATATTGCACTTCTTGCATCAAGTAAATTAAACAAATGAGAACATTTCATAACCGCATCGTAAGCCGGCAAAACAAGATTTTGTTCTACAAGTTTTTTAGCTTCTTTTTCCCAATCATTAAAATGTTGTAACAACATCTGTGTATCTGCAATTTCAAAATTATATTTTGACCATTGTCTTTCATCTTCTAAATGAACATCTCCATAAGTTACATTGTCAGTCCACATTAAATCGTAAACGGAATCTTTTTTTTGTGAATACATGGCAAGCCTTTCCAATCCGTAAGTAATTTCCGCCGAAATAGGATTTAATTCTATCCCTCCTACCTGCTGAAAATATGTAAACTGTGTTGCTTCCATACCGTCAATCCAAACTTCCCAACCAAGCCCCCATGCACCGAGAGTAGGAGATTCCCAATCATCTTCAACAAATCTTATATCGTGTTCTTTAGGATCAAGTCCTATTGCTTTTAAACTGTTTAAATAAAGTTGTTGTACATTTTCCGGGGCAGGTTTTAATATAACCTGAAACTGATAATAATGCTGTAATCTGTTTGGATTTTCGCCATATCTGCCGTCCGTAGGTCTTCTTGACGGTTCTACATAAGCAACTTTCCAAGGTTTTGGTCCGAGTGCTCTTAAAAATGTTGCAGGATTAAATGTTCCCGCACCTTTTTCCAAATCGTAAGGTTGCCAAATCAAACAACCTTCTTTTGCCCAATATTTATGCAATCGCATAATAATTTCTTGAAAATTCATTTTTGTTTCCTCATATACCGATAACATTATTTTGTATTTACTTTTGTAATTATAACATTTTTAAAGAAATAATACACATAAACAATACAAAGCATATTCTCCGCTGTATAACCAAAACGGAATAATTAACAAAAAACGGCAACTGTCTTAATTTGACAGTTGCCGTTTTTCATATATAGTATTTATAATTATTTC
>ONUQ01000107.1 GCA_900321055.1 uncultured Elusimicrobia bacterium | reverse complement strand
TCTATACTTCTATTCCTTTTATTTAATTTCGCATTTAATATTTTTTATATATTTTTTACCTAAATATTGATTTAATTTTTTGATAATTTGTCTTTTTCTTAAATTAAAATCATTTAAATAAACTGCTGATTTTGTTTTAGCAAAAACAACACCGTCTTTAAACCCGTTTAACTCTATTTTATTATTACCTACTTCTTGTTCCCACTTAGACATAATAACAAAATAGCTGTCGTTCAAACCTATTTCTTCGGAAATTGTTTTTAGTATTGATGAAACTTCCGTAAATTCCACTTTTATGATCTCATCGGCATAACTACACAAAGATAATTTTTATCTTTCTCCGGTGTTATAACAACCGGATTTTGTGAAGTTGTATATGAAAAATAAATATTTTCATCATCTACATTTTGCAAAATGTCTTTAATATAATTCGGATTAAAATTTATATCAAATATTTCACCCGAATATTCCGCTTCAACCTCTACTTCTCCGGAACCTAAACCAACGGTATTTGCTGAAACAATCATTTTATTTTTTTCAAAACTAAATTTTATTGACGATGCTCTATCAGCAACAAGTTTATCTCCCGTAAGCAAAGCCATTTGTTTTACGGCTGACATTGTGTTAGCAACATTTAATTTTATTTTTGACATTGTTTTTTTAGGAATAACCTGTTCATAATTAGGAAATACTCCCTCTATCAACTTTGTTTGAAATGTAATATCACCAATCATTATTGTCATCAAATTGTCGCTTAAACAAATTTGAACATCTTCTATTTTATCGTTAGATGAAACTAATCTTAAAATATCCAAAACAGCTTTTGTGGGAATTATAACTTTACCTTTAATTTCTTTACCTACACCTTCCATACTGATATACGATAATCTTCTGCCATCTGTGGAAACTGCTTTTATTATTCCGTCTTCAACAGTAAAATATACACCGTTTAAAACATATCTTTGAGAATCTTTTGATACTGCAAATATTGTCTTTTTGAGCATAGAATTTAATACTTGTTTTTTTATTGTAAATATATTTTCTTTATCAAATAACGGAAGTGCCGGATATTCTTTTTTCTCTATACCCATTATAGAAAATTTAGACTTATTTGCTTTTATATTTATTTGATTTGTTTCATCCGCTCTTATTTCTATATTACATTCTGCAACTTCTTTTACTATATCCGAAAATCTTTTTGCAGGAATTGTTATTGCACCTTCTTCTATAATTTCTGCTTTTATATAACAAGTAACTCCTATTTCCAAATCTGTAGCTGATAATTTTATTTTATCTTGTTCGGTTTCAAATAAAAAATTGGAAAGTACAGGTAAAGTAATTTTGGAAGATATTACAGGTTGAACTATTTGCATTCCTTTTATTAATTCATCTTTTGCACATATTACCTTCATTATTATTTTCCTCCTTTTATTTAAAAAACATAATTATAATAATAATTGTTGTTAATAACTGTTTTATAATTATAATTTAAAAAAAGTCATATTTATAAAGTATTTTTTTTAAAAACTTAAAGTTAATAAGTCTGTTGATAATTTATACAACTTATACACATATTATATTAAAATTAAATTTTTTATTAAAAAACAAAACTATTAACAAAATTATTAACAACTAATAGTCTTCTTTTATTAACTTAACTATTTTGTTTATTTCAGCTGCAAACCAAGCATCTTCCGTAACTTTTTTATCTATTTGCTTACATGCATGCATAACGGTAGTATGATCTCTGCCTCCAAAAGTATCACCTATTTCCGTAGTTGACATATCCGTAAGAGATCTTGCTAAATACATAGCAATTTGTCTGGGTAGAGCAATTCTGCTGGTTCTTTGTTTTGTTTTAAAATCTTTCACTGTTATATTATAATGTTCAGAAACAATTTTTTGAATTCTGTCAATAGTTATCTGTATATTTTCTTCAGGAACAATAATATCTTTTAATATTATTTTTACGGAATCTAAAGTAAAAGGTGTATTAGTGAACTTAATAAAAGAAGTTACTCTTAACAATGCACCTTCTAACTCTCTTATATTAGATTTTATCTGAGATGCTATAAACATAATAACATCTTCAGGAACAGAAATTTTTTCTTCTTCAGATTTTTTCTTTAATATTGCAATTCTTGTTTCTAAGTCCGGTGGTTGAATATCTACGGTATTTCCCCACTTGAACCTTGAAATAAGTCTTTCTTCTATTTCCAATTTACTTTGAGGTCTGTCGGAAGCAATAACTATTTGTTTACCGTTATCTTTTAAAGTATTAAACAAATTAAAAAATTCTTCTTGAGATCTATCTTTGTTTCCGCCAACAAGAAACTGTATATCATCTATTAACAAACAATCCAAGTTTCTGTATTTATTTTTAAAATTTGACATTCTTTCTTGAAATCTGATAGCTTCAATAAAATCAGATACAAATTTTTCACAAGTAACATATAAAATTCTAAAATTCGGAAAATTCTTTTTTAGCCCGTTTCCTATAGCATGCATTAAATGAGTTTTGCCAAGACCTACTCCACCATATATGAACAGAGGATTAAATAGTTTTCCGGGAGTTTTTGTAACAGCTTCACCACAACCTGAAGCAAATCTGTTAGAATTTCCAACTATAAATCTATCAAATGTAAGATACGAATTAAGCTGATCTTTTATCACTGGTGATATAGGGGCATCATTATGAGTAGGAATAATAGGAACTTTAGATATTTGATCTGAAATATCTTTTTCCACATTATATTGTAACTTTACATCTGTAGAATATATAGTTTTTAATATATGTTCTATATTAGATTGTTGATTTTTTTTAAGCCAATTTGAAAAAAAATTATTTGGAACCGAAATTGTAAAAATATTATCACTAAATGAAATAGGTTTAACATCTTTAAACCATAAATCAATAGTTTTTTGTCCGACAGATAATGTTAAATTATCAACAACCTTTTTCCATGCTTGTAGAACGGAATTATCCATTTTATCCCCAACTTATCCACAAATTGTGGATAACTTATTAACAATCATAAAAATTATATTTAAAATTATATGCTTTAATAACATTTTTATGACTAGCAGAGTATATAAAATTGCTCTATGTTAGTCAAGAAAAT
>ONUQ01000053.1 GCA_900321055.1 uncultured Elusimicrobia bacterium | reverse complement strand
TATTTCGTTAGTTATTTATAAAATAGTGTTGTTACTATCATAAATAAAAATAAGAAGGTATTGTCATGACTGAATTTACATCAGATAATTTAAGTTCAAAAATCGGTAAAGAAGAAAAATCGGTAAACAAATCGGGGTTACCTGCAGATTACGGGGACACTAAGATAACAATTTTACCCAGAGATCCTATATGTATTTTTGCATATTGGTCAGTTTCAAAGCAATATTTTGATAATCTAAAGAATAAATACGGTGAATCGGTTTTTGTTGATTCACAATTAATTATTAGAGTTTACGATACAACCGATATAAACTTTGACGGAAATAATGCTAACAGATATTTTGATGTTTTTGTTACACCGAACTCAAACAGTTGGTATATCAATGTAGGCGAATTTAACAAGAGTTGGTGTGCAGATTTAGGTTATTTAACAAAAGACGGTAAACTTATACTGTTGGCAAGATCCAACAAGGTTAGTATGCCAAGATACGGTGTATCTAATATTACCGATGAACAATGGGCTTTATTGCAAGTAGAGTTTGAAAAATTATTACAAATTTCAGGTGTAAATCAAATAGGTATGAGTTCTTTTGATATAGCCAGACTTATGAGAGAAAGATGGAAAGAAATTGTATCAATATCATTACCGAGTTCACATTCTAATATTTCTTCAAGTTCGTCATCATCCGTACCGTTTTTTGCTCAAAACAAAGAAGAGCAACAATCTTCCAAAAAAGATAAAAATTTTTGGTTAAGAGCAGATACTGAAATTATTATAAACGGTGCTACGGAACCGGATGCAACTTTAACATTAAAAGGGTATCCCATAAAATTGTCTGCCGACGGTTCTTTTTCAGTCAGATTTTATTTACCTAACGGGGAAGATAATTATACAATAGAGGCTGTTTCCGGTGACGGAACGATGAAAAAATCCATAACTTTTGAAATTGGTAAAAAAACAAAATAGTATTTTTGGATAGGGTATATTAATGCATAATAAAGGTTACTGGTGTCTTCAATTACATGCACATTTGCCGTTTGTTCGCCATCCGGACTTTCCTGACTTTTTGGAAGAGGATTGGTTATACGAGGCAATAACAGAAACTTATATACCGCTTTTATCCGTATTTGAAAATTTTGTCAGAGATAATATAAATTTTGCCGTAACAATGACTATTACACCGTCTCTTGCCAATATGCTTGCAGATCCTCTGTTACAATCCAGATATTATGCAAAATTAAACAAACTTATAGAATTATCGGAAAAAGAAGTTTTAAGAACAATTAATTTACCTCAATTTCATCCCGTAGCTTTAATGTATGAAGAAAAATTTAAGGCCTGCAGAACAATGTGGGAAAAATATCACGGAAATATATTAACCGGTTTTAAAAATCTTCAAGATGCGGGCAAAATAGAAATTATTACCTGCTGTGCAACACATGTTTTTTTACCTTTGATGAACAACGAAATTGCACAACAAGCCCAAATAAAAATTGCAGTTAAAGATTATGAGAAACATTTTGGAAGAAAGCCAAGAGGAATATGGCTTGCAGAATGTGCATATACTTACGGAATAGAAAAGTTTTTAAAAGAAGAAGATATAAGATTTTTCTTTTTAGAAAATCATGGAATAATGTATGCAATTCCAAGACCGAAATACGGAGTTTTTGCCCCTATATATTGTCATAACGGGGTAGCAGTATTCAGCAGAGATACGGAAACGGCACAACAGGTTTGGAGTGCGGAAAGCGGTTATCCGGGAGATGTTGATTACAGAGAGTTTTATAGGGATTTGGCTTATGATTTGGATTACGATTATATAAGACCTTATTTACATTCAGACGGAGTAAGAAGAAACATAGGGGTAAAATATTGCAGAATAACAGGTAAAGTTCCTTTAAGTGATAAACAGCCTTATAATCCGCAATGGGCAGACAACAAAGCAAAGATGCATGCACAAAATTTTGTTTTTAACAGAACTAAACAAATTGAACATTTACAAAACATTATGCACAAAGAACCGATAGTTGTTTCAATGTATGATGCAGAATTGTTCGGTCATTGGTGGTTTGAAGGTCCGAATTTCATAAATTATATTTTCAGAAACATACAGGAATCAAATGCTTCGTTTAGTCCTATTACTCCCATACAATACTTAGACAAATTTCCGGTTAATCAGGTATGTCAACCGGCACCTTCATCTTGGGGAGATAAAGGGTATTATGAAGTATGGTTGAACCCTAAAAACGATTGGATATATAAACATTTGCACATGGCAGCAGACAGAATGATAGAAATTGCTACAAACAATCAAAATGCTTACGGACTTTTATTAAGAGCATTAAATCAAGCTGCAAGAGAATTATTGTTGGCACAATCTTCAGATTGGGCTTTTATAATGACAACCGGAACCATGGTTGAATATGCCGAAAAAAGAACGAAAGAACATATATATAATTTTACCACTCTTTATAATCAAATAAAAGGCAATTCCATTGACGAAGGATTTCTTTCTAATTTAGAATACATAAATAATATTTTCCCTAATATTGATTATAAAGTCTATACCAAGAAGTAAAATGCTTTTTACAACAACAAATATTTTAATATCACTATTATTTTTGGTGGTTTTATGTTTAATGTTATATATTTTTTTACAAAAAAAAAGATTTATCTATAAAATAAACAAATTAAAGTATAAACTAAATATTGCCGAAAAAAAATTACAAATAAATACAATAAATATTGACAGATTGATATTAGTTTTATCCGGTATTCACAATTTCGGAATAGCAGTTACGGGAGTATCGGAAAAAGAAGAATTAGCAAACATTTGTGTTGAAACCGCTTGTTCCATATTACATTCGGACAGAGCTTCGTTGTTACTGCTTAATTCGGAAAATAAATTATATATGGTTACAACAAAAGGGTTACCGGAACAAATAAAAAAAGATATACAAATTAAACCGGGTGAAGGTATTGCCGGGCAAGTTGCGAAAACCGGCAAATATATATTTGTTGAAGATATAGAAAACGATACCAGATTTTCAAGAACGGATACATCTAAAAGATATAATTCCAAATCTTTTATATCTATTCCCCTAAAAGTGAAAAATAAAGTTATCGGAGTATTAAATATAACATCTTCAAAAAACAGACAACGGTTTAAAGATAAAGATTTAAAATTAATTATGCTCTTAGCCGATCAATTTGCAATGAAGTTTGATAATATTGAATTGTTTAACAATTTGCAATCTTTTTATTTTGAAATGATTCAAGCTCTGGCAAGAGCAATAGATGCAAAAGATGCTTATACTTATGACCATGCCGACAGAACAAGGAAATATGCAAAAAAAATTGCACTTAGAATGAATTTACCTTCATCCATAATAAAGAACATTGAATTTGCCGCTCTTATGCACGATATAGGTAAAATAGGTATTAGCGACAATATATTATTAAAAAAAGAACATTTAACCGTTGAAGAAACGGAAGCAATAAAAAAACATTCAGTAATAGGGTACAATATTTTAGAACCTGTTCAGTTTTTAAAATCTGTTGCACCTATGGTTTTATATCATCAGGAATGGTATAACGGTAAAGGTTATCCCGAAGGATTGGAGAAAGAAGAAATTCCGTTAGGAGCAAGAATTATTTCCGTAATTGATTCTTATGATGCAATGACCTCGGACAGACCGTACAGAAAGGCTATGTCTCAAGAAAAGGCAGTTTCCGAATTAAAAAAAGGTGCGGAAATACAATTTGATCCGAAAGTAGTAAACATATTTATTGATATTCTGGAAAAAGAAAAAAACATAAACTGATATATTATGGAAAAATCTATATTATTTGTAGTTCCAACACCAATAGGAAATTTAGAAGATATAACTTTAAGAGCAATAAATGTTTTGCAAAAAGTTGATACTGTTGTTTGCGAGGATACAAGACAGACAATAAAATTACTTTCTCATCTTAAAATATCAAAACCGTTAGTAAGTTTTTACACACAAAATCAACTAAAAAGAATTCCGCAAATCATATCTATGTTAGAACAGGGAAAAAATATTGCACTGGTTTCCGATTGCGGGACACCTGCCATTTCCGATCCCGGATATTATCTTATAAAAGAGGCTTTGGATAAGAATATAACCGTTGTACCTTTACCCGGAGCTTGTGCTTTAATAACAGCGGTTGTCGGTTCCGGACTTACGACCGACTCTTTTATATTTTTAGGATTCCTGAGAAAAAAGACCGGAAAAATGAAAAAAGAATTAGAGCAGGCAAAACTTATAGAAAAAACTATAATTTTTTATGAATCTCCACACAGAATTTTAAAAACATTAGAAGTATGTAAAGAAGTGTTTGGTGAAGAAACCAATATTGTTTTAGCCAGAGAACTTACAAAAAAATTTGAAGAATTTATCAGAGGTTCTATTTCAGAAGTACTAAACAACTTACAAAACAGAGAAATTTTAGGAGAATTTATTGTTCTTATACAACAATAAAACACATCTTTGCAACTTAATGAACGGTTTAAACTTACAAATGTTTAAATATGAATTATAACCGGACTATCAAAACACATATCCCATAGATAATGTATAAGTTTTATATTCTATATCAATATCATAATTTGTTGTTTTTAAATTTGCTTTTGCATTGTGTATTGATACGGCCAGTTCCATAAGTATATGTTTATATACAAACCCCAAACCTATTGAATAAAACAAACCGCCCTTTTCGTTGTCTATATGAGCGGTATACTTGGAATTCGGAAAAAATAAATTGTAACCTACATTTGCACAAACATAACCGTATTTATACGGTTCCGTCGGTATTGATCTTAATTTTAACGACAAATAAGCGGGAACAAAATAAACTCTCCCGGGAAGAGTGTCTAATTCTCTTGAAGATTGTAAATTCGCACCTATACCTATACCGAGTTCATCTATAAAATAATAATAGTATTTCGCACTAAAAGTTATACCTTTTGGTGAAACGGATTTTTCATCTTCACCTTTATGCAAATATCTGGATTGAAAGTCGTATCCGAGTTGTAAAATAAATTCCGTATTTTTAGTTTCTACGGTATTATTTTTTAAATTATCTGCTAAAGAATCCCTTTTTTTTTTTGTTTTTACCGTCTTTATCTTGTACAACCACAATTTCTTTAACATCTGCTCTATTTAATTTTATAAGTTCTTCTTTTTGAACAACAAAAATAACATTATCATCCTGGTGATGAATGTTTCCTACATACTCTTTTCCGTCCTTCATTATTATCTTTTCTGCATACACAAGCCCCGTAAAAAAAGTAATAATCATCAATAAACTTATAATTTTTTTCATAATTAATCTCTACCCCTTATAATAATTATAAATAGTCCATACACCTATTAAAATAAAACAAATACCGCTAATTAGTTTCAACGGAATTTGTTGCAAATATGTTTTTGCTAATGTTCCTGCCAAAACTGCTATAAAGGAAGACAATACCAATGCTCCCGCAGATGCCAAAAATACGGATATCGGAGAAACTTTAGAGTTTGTAGCAAACAATAATGTTGTTATTTGAGTTTTATCTCCAAGTTCTGCCAAAAATACGGAAAAAAATATCATACAAACTGTTACCATATCAATCCTCTA
>ONUQ01000018.1 GCA_900321055.1 uncultured Elusimicrobia bacterium | reverse complement strand
TATGTTTTTTAAAACAATAAAGTCAAAAATATTATTTATTATTTTAATTTCTTTTTTATTTTCTACAGCCTGTACTTTTATTGCTTGTCTTATTTATTATAATAATAATAAAACAATGGCAAATAAAGCTTGTGATGCAGTTGCAGAAAATTATGCTACAGGTATAAATTCCGTAATAAATAGACTTTTGGATTTTTCCAGAAATCTTGCTATATCAGGAGAAACATTTTATAATTCAAAAGATAAAGATCATGATTTGCTGGATGAATCTGTTTCTAAAGCTTTTAAAACTAACGATAATGAGATTACTTTTGGTGGTGGACTTTGGTATGAACCTTATGTTATAAACCCGGATCAAAAAAGGTTTTGTACTTGTGCTGATTATGATAAAGAAAACGGTTGTTCTATTGATCCTTATTTTGAGGGTGAACAATATGACTACTTATCCAGAATATGGTATACATCAACAAAATCTTTTGTAACACAGAAAAATACTATGAATATATCCAGACCATATCTTGGTGCTACTAAAGCTAAAGAACTTATGATTACAATATGTACCGGTCTTTTTAATAATAATGGTGAGTTTATTGGCATGGCAAGTGTTGATTGGGTACTGGATGCGATAATAAAAAAACTGGAAGAGATACACCTAACGGAAAATACCTTTGTTTTATTTGCAAATAGGAAATACGATTATATTTTGTTTCTAAATTATGAGGATAACGATATTAAAGAAAAGGTTGGTAAACCTTTATCTGAAGTTGAGTGGTATAGAGATGATTTAAAAGATGAAACAAAATTTGTTTATGAAAAAGAAGAATATATTTGTTTTGTAAACCATTTGTTTGGTGATTTTGTTTTATGTATAAATGTTCCTACCAGGGAATTATATTACGATTTAAATAAACTTCTTAAAACGATTTTGATTATATTTTTAGTATCTATTGTTCTGTCTTTATTTATTCTATATAGAGTATTAAGTTCAAATATAGAAAAACCGATACAGTATTTGGTTGAAAAAGCTACGGAATATGCGAGCGGACATTTTGATATTAAATTTGACATAAAATCCAGTATTGAATTTTCGGTATTGGCCTCTACTTTTAACAATATGGCTGCGAGTATAAAAGAACATTTATCCAGATTAGCTATTGTAAATGCTGCAAAAAAAAGTATAGAAGCTGAATTAAATATAGCAAAAAAAATACAAATTTCAAATTTAAAGAGAATATTTCCTGCTTATCCTGACAAAAAAGAATTTGACATTTTTGCAACAATGGTACCTGCAAAAGCAGTAGGTGGCGATTTTTACGATTTTTTCTTTTTAGATGACAGACATTTTGTATTTCTTATAGCAGATGTTTCGGATAAAGGTGTTCCTGCAGCACTATTTATGATGGAAGCAAAAGGTGTAATAAAAAATTCAATAGAAAGAAATGCTTCTTTAAAAGATGCTATTGAAAATGTTAATAAGGCACTATATAAGACCAACGATACAGGTTTTTTTGTTACAGCTTTTATTGCTGTTTTGGATATAAGGACCGGATTATTGGAATATGTAAATGCGGGACATAATAAACCGTTATTAAAATTGGCATCATCAGAATATAATTATATAGAAACAAAAGGAGATGTTGTAATAGGTGCTTTTGAAAATGTTAAATATAATTCTTATAAGGTTCAACTTTCTAAAAATTCAGCTTTGTTTTTATACACTGATGGTATAACTGAAGCACAAAATAAAAATAAAGAATTTTTTGGAGAACAAAGATTAAAGGATGCAACAAATGAGTTTGATTCTACAGCCAGAGAAAATGTAGATACTATGATGAAAAAAGTTAGAGCTTTTTGTAACGGAAATGAACAATACGATGATATGACTATGTTACATTTAATATATAGCGGAAATGATAAAGTTGAAACGAATGAAATCGTTGTAGATGCAACAAAAGATAAATGGTCAAATGTTTATGACTTTTTAGCGAAAGATATGACAGATAAAAAAATAGAAAAAGATCGCAAGCTAAAAATTTTGTTGGCCGCTGAAGAGCTTTTTGTAAATATCGCAAGTTATGCTTATGAAAAAGACGGTAAAGCTTGGATAAAAACAGAGAAAACAGATACAACTTATGATATAAGTTTTATAGATACAGGTAAACAGTATAATCCGTTAGAGAAAAAAGATCCTAATGTAGATATTTCTTTAGAAGATAGGACAGAAGGTGGACTCGGAGTATATTTGGTAAAAAAACTTGTAGATGAAGTTATCTACAGATACGAAAATTCACAAAATATTTTTACAATATCTATAAATCTATAAGAGCAAAAAAATAAAATATTTAGTTTAATAAAAAAACCCGATAAAAATTTTTTATCGGGTTTTTTAAGCAACTATAGATAAAACTTTGAATTTATGTTAATTTTCACAAATAAATGATTTATACTTGAATGGAATAGTGTGTTTGATAGCAATATTAATAATTTTTTACAGGCTTTTTATAATATCAATTTAATATAATAAATAATCTCTATATTAAATTTAAAAGTTTTTCTGCATTGATATGCATAATTTTCTCAAATTTATCTTTTTCTATATTTAAAGTTTTAAAAAAATCTAAGTCTTTTTTTGGATGGCCAAAAGGAAAATCAGACCCGAACAAAATTCTATCGGGACTATGTTTTTGTAAAAATCTATAAATCTGTTCTTTTTTCATAAATATAACCGCAGATGAAGTATCTAAATAAAAATGATTATCTCCAATAATTTTATCTTCTATTTCATCCCACAACATAAAACCGCCCATGTGAGCAGCAATAAATTTTATTCCGGGAAAATGTTTTTTTACATTTAACATCTGTTTTGGTCCGGCTTGAATAAGCCCTGTTAAAGTTAATTCGTATCCACAGTGAAACAGTATGGGAATTTGCAACTTTTGTATTTTTTCATATACAGGAAATATTTTTTCATCGTCAATAAAAAACATTTGAAATTCCGGTTGATATTTTATTCCCATAGCATTATCTTTAATTCTGTCAAGCTCATAAGACCATTTTTCATAAAAAGGATGTAATGCTGCAAATTTTATAAATCTATCTGATTTTATATTAAATAGCCAATTATTTATATGTTCAACTTGATCAGGTCTTGAAGCAACAGATGCAATTACACTCTTAGTTATACCGACCTCATCCATAATTTTAAGTGCATTATCAACCGTAGGAACTTCGGTCATCTGTCTTCTATAAGATGCTTCTAAATATTCTTTTGCTTTTTGAGCAACTTTGTCAGGCCATAAATGTGTATGAAAATCTATAATATCCATAATCTAGAATTATATCACTATAAATAAAAAAAGTAAAATTTTTTAATAAAAATTAATTGTTATCAAACAAAACATGTAAAAAATAAAAAACAAAAAAATGTATGTATGTATGTATGTATTGAAAAAAAGTGTAAAAAAAACTAAAATAGTAATGTTATTATTTTATTATTGTAATCTGAGAAAGTATGAAAAAAATTTATGTATTGTTTTTATCAATGTTTGCTGTTATAACATTATATTTGTGTTCTTATGCGAATGATACGGTTTCTATTAGTGGTAAGGTGCTTACAAATATGGGCTTAAATAATGTTACTATTAAAGTTAGCGGTACAAAAATTACAGAAAAGAAAACAAAAACAGATAGATTAGGAACTTATATAATCACAGGTCTTCCCAAAGGTGGAACTTATACAATTACGGCATCCAAAGACGGATATAGTTTTTCTCCCGAAACAAAAAGTTTTAAGGATTTGCAAGAAAGTCAGATTGATCAAAATTTTTTCGCTTCTCCTTTGAAGTTTTCAATTAGAGGTAAGGTTTTAGACGGTAAAAAACCTGTTAAGGGTGTTGCAGTTGTTATAACAAACAGATCTATAAAAAATTATACTAATGACGAAGGTGTGTATATGCTGGATAACCTTGATTACAAGGGCAATTACGAAATAAAAGTTGATTCTAATAAACATATTTTTGAACCTTTTAAAGTTAAATCGTTGGAAAAAAACATTATTCATAATTTTAGCAAAGATATTCTAATTAGAGGAAAAGTTACTTCTTTTGGACATGGTATTCCCGGTATAGAAATAAATATAAACAATTCTATATACAAAACAAAAGAAGACGGATCTTATGTTATAAATGATATCTATGCAAAAGGAACTTATTATTTGACTTTAAATAGTACTAAATACGATTCAAATCCTCCTGAATATAATATTAAAAATATTATAAGTGATCAATTTTGTGATTTTGAAATATTTGGAACTGTTTCCGGTAAGATTACATATAAAAATAAGCCTCTACAAGATGTTATTTTAAAACTTACTGATAATGATACCGGAACGGAACAGATTGTTAAAACTGATTCTAGCGGAAATTATAAATTTACAAAAGTAGGTCTTAATCAACAATATGAAATTACCGTATCAAGTCAGGGATATTCTTTTATTCCTGAAAAGAGAATAATTAAGTCTTTGATAAAAGAAAATGATGTTCAAAATTTTAAGGCCGACATAGAGAAACATAATTTAATTATAAAGGCTGTTCAAGGAGAAAAACCTGTTGAAAAGGCAACTATAATTTTAAATTTTGATGAAGAAAAGACATATACTACTGATAAAAATGGAATTTGTGTATTAAAAAATTTGATTGCCGACAATCAATATAATGTAGCTATAAAGAAAGAAAATACAAAATTCATTGAATCCATGTATAGTGTTGATGGCTTATCAAAAGATGAAGAGATACATTTTGAGGCATTAGTGAATGTTTCCGGAGTTGTATATGATGATAACAATATTGGAGTGGAAAATGTTGTTGTTTCTTATGGTTCTAAAAAGGATGAAAAAGTAAAAACAGATAAAAACGGGAAATACACATTAAACTTAGAGTATCAAAAAGCTTATACTATAAAAGCATCAGGTAATAATTTAGTTTTTGAACCTAACAAAATAGTTATTAATAAGTTAACGGATTCTCGTAAAGATTGTAATTTTTCAATTGTTAATAAAAAGGGAAAAAAATCAAAAAAGAAAGTAAGTAAGGAAGAAGAATCAAAAGATACCAAAAAGAAATCCGAAGAACTTACAAAAACAACAATACAGGAAGGACAACCGCTCAAAAAAGAAGAACAATTAGTAAACTCAACAGCTGAAAAGCAAAAAATAAAAGAAGATAAAGTAAAATTGAAAGTAGAGAAAGATATACAATCAAAAAAGAAAGATGACAAGTCTGCAAAACAACAGGATTTAAAAGAAGAAAAAGCAAGAATAAAAGCAGAGAAAGAAGCTGAAAAGCAAAAAATAAAAGAAGAAAAGGCAAGAATAAAAGCAGAGAAAGAAGCTGAAAAGCAAAGGATAAAAGAAGAAAAGGCAAGAATAAAAGCAGAGAAAGAAGCTGAAAAGCAAAAGATAAAAGAAGAAAAAGCAAGAATAAAAGCAGAGAAAGAAGCTGAAAAGCAAAGGATAAAAGAAGAAAAGGCAAGAAAAGAAGCACAAGAAAAATTAACAAAGAAAGCTAAATAAAAAGCAATGATAAGGACAAAAATAGAAAAACCTGCTAAAGAGCAAAGAAATAAAGTGATAAAATCTTGTAATAATTAAAGTTTGAATATAAATTAAAAAAAATATTTAATCTTAAAAAGGATATTTTTTAGTAAACAGATGAAATTTATAAATCTAAAATTAAAAGCAAATTCGTATCCGATAATATTTTCCGATGATTATGGTGATTTGTTATGCTGTTTAAAAAAATATCTCAACAGTAAAAGTGTATTTTTGATTTCCGATTCAAATGTTTCTAAAATATATTTGGAAAAGATAATAAATATATTAAAAAAAGAAAAATTTAAGACTGAAAACTTTGTTTTTAAAGCAGGGGAAAAATCAAAAAATATAAAAACATTGGTAGAAATATATAATTATGCACTTAAAGTTGGACTTGATAGAAAAACTGTAGTTATTGCACTTGGAGGAGGAGTAGTTGGTGATGTTGCCGGATTTTTCGCATCAACTTTTATGCGTGGACTTAACTTTGTTCAAATTCCAACAACATTGCTTGCTATGGTTGATTCTTCTATAGGTGGAAAGACAGGTGTAAATTTAGAAACCGGAAAAAATATTGTAGGAACCTTTTATCAACCGAAATTTGTATATATAAATTCAAATTTTTTAAAAACATTAGAAATAAATCATATAAAAAACGGAATGGGCGAAGTGCTGAAATATGCAATCGCTTTTAGTCATAAATTTTTTAAAGAGTTAAATTTGTTACCGGATAAATCAATTTTTACACTTAGTGATTTTGATAATATTATATATAAATGTTGTAAATTTAAAGCTAAAATTGTTGAAGAAGATGAAAAAGAAAAAAAAGGAGTTAGAGAGTTATTGAATTTAGGGCATACATTTGGACATGCACTGGAAACAATAACCAAATATAAAAAATATTTGCACGGAGAAGCCGTTGTTTTAGGAATATTATTTGTTGTTAAATTAGCTAATAAAATTAAATTTTGTGATGATGACACAAAAAGCAATATAGAGAAAATTATATTAAATTTAGGATTTAATACAAAAATAAATTTAAAAACGGATGCAAAAAATATATTGTCTCTTATGAAAAAAGACAAGAAATCAGTCTCTAAAACCATAAGATTTGTTTTACCGCAAAAGATAGGTAAAGCGGTTTCTCATATAGAAGTAGATGATAAAATAATTTTGGAAGTAATAAAGGATTTTATAAGATGAAAAAAATATTAATAATAAACGGTCCAAATTTGAATTTGTTAGGAACAAGAGAGCCGGAAATTTATGGTAAATTAACACTTAACGATATAGAAACACAATTAAAAAATAAAGCAGAACAGTTAAGAGTTGAAATAGAATGTTTTCAGTCAAATTCTGAAGGAGAAATTGTTGATAAAATAAGTTCTGCCCGAAATAAATTTGATGCAATCATAATAAATCCGGCAGCATATACACATACTTCGGTTGCAATAAGAGATGCTATATCAGCAGTGGCTATTGCATCAATAGAAGTTCATATTTCAAATGTTTATTCCAGAGAAGAATTTAGGCACAAATCTTTTATTGCCCCGGTTTGTATCGGGCAAATATCAGGATTAGGTGTTAACGGTTACTTGTTAGCTTTAGAATATTTTAGCAACATATAAAATATTTCTATATTTTTGTAGTATAAAAATTTATATATTACTATGTATTGTATATATTTTTATTATATTTGTTAATATCTAAAAAATATAATTTTATATTTAAAAACAAAAGAGGTGATTTAAGTGAATATAGAATTAATTTGTAGCGGAAGTGAACTTCTTACGGGAAAATTAAACACACATGCAAGTTTTATAGGCTCAAAACTGAACGATATCGGATTAAATTTAACACTGGTTACAACTGTTGCTGACAGGAAAAAAGAATTTTCACAAGTACTAAAAGATGCCATAAAAAGAAGTTCCGTAATTATTGTTACCGGTGGTCTTGGTCCGACTTTTGACGATATTACCGTAGAAACAGTGTCTGAGATTTTGAATATCAAAACATACAAAGATGAAGCTGTACAAAAAGCAATTTGTCAATATTTTGAAAAAAAAGGTATAAAAAATCCTACCCAAAATAACGAAAGACAATCATATATTATAGAAGGTGCAAAAGTTTTAGATAATAGGTTTGGAACTGCTCCGGGACAAATGCTACATTTTAGTTATTTACAAGATGAAAATAAAAAAGTTAGAAAAACTATTTTTTTACTTCCCGGTCCGCCCGGAGAACTACATCCTATGTTTGAGGAATATGTTCTACCTTTTATGAGAAGTTATCAGGTTAATATTAAAAAAACTTTAATTATTCATATTTGTGGTATGGCAGAATCTTTAGTTGATGAAAAAATAAAACCTACAATAGATTATTTGTCTAATGATGATAATATAGAATTTGCTATTTTAGCCCACAACTATTTGATAGATGTTAAAGTTTCGGTAAGCGGGGAAAATGAATTAATAATAGATGATATATTAAAAAATATAAACCAAGAATTTATAAATGTGTTAGGAGATAACATTTATGGGTATGGCGATGATACTTTAGAAAGTGTAATACAAAAAATGTTAATAGAAACTAAAAGAACAATTTCTGTTGCAGAGTCATGTACGGGCGGATTATTAGCTTCAAAACTTACAAATATAGCAGGAAGTTCTTTGTGTTTTAAACAATCTGTTGTTACTTATTCTAATGAAGCAAAAATTCAAATATTAAATGTAAAACAAGAAACATTAAATCAGTTTGGTGCCGTAAGCCGGGAAACTGCCAACGAAATGCTTAACGGAATATTAAATTTATCAAAAGCAGAATATGCTGTAAGTATTACAGGTATTGCCGGACCGGATGGCGGAACTAACGAAAAGCCTGTAGGGCTTGTTTATATAGGAACATCTTTTAACGGAAATAATGAGGTGACAAAATGTATGTTCTTAGGGACAAGGCAGGATATTAGAGATAGAGCAACAAATTGTGCTTTAGATTTAATAAGAAGACTAATTTTGAATACAAGAAATAAAAGAATCGCAAAGTGATTTTTTTAGTTGACAGATATATTTGAAATTATAAATTTTTTAGTACAGGCACATAAATTTAGTTCATTAATTATTTTTTATTAAAATAATAGTGTCATAATAGTGTCGGTTAAAAGTTTAAAATTATATCCAAAATATTAAAGCCTATATAAAGGAGTTTAAAATAATGAGATACTTAGGAATAGACTATGGTAAAAAAAGAATAGGTCTTGCTTTATCGGATATTATGGGAATGATGGCACAACCTTATGATGTAATAGAATTTAAAGGTTTAAAAAACAATATTGAAAATATATTAAAAATAGCAAAAGAAAAAGAAGTTTCTTGTATAGTTGTAGGAAAACCTGTTAATATGAACGGTAGTGAAGGGGAAATGGCACAAACGGCACAAGAGTTTGTTGAAGAATTAAAAAAAGTTACAGACATCAAAGTTGAAATGATAGATGAACGACTTACTACCACACAAGCAGAAAGAATATTGGTAGAAGAAGCAAATGTTTCAAGAGAAAAAAGAAAAGGTTTAAGAGATAAACTTGCTGCGACATTGATTTTACAGACATATCTTGATATACATTCAAGTTAATATTATAAAAAGTTGTATGCTGAATCTTTAGGTTTGTTGAATTAATAAAAAGAAATTAAAATGAATAAAAGAGAAGAAATTAAACAAATATTATTGGAAGTAATTCAAGAAAATTTTGGCGAAAGACAAGAAAATATAGATAAAGCCAAATCATTTGCAGAAACAATATATGATCATTTAATGTTATATTATTTTTTTCCTAATTACGAACATTGGAAAAATGTATTAATTATAAATATGATAGATTGTGCTAACAGTTTAGCACGAAATTATAAATATAAAAATACTGATATTAATATAATTATAGATCCTAATTATATTTATAATTTATCTATTCTGGATAAATGTTTAAGAAGAATATTCAATCATCTGACTTCATATAAAAATAAATATAATAATGGATTTAAATTATCTAAATACCAAATAAATAATAAATTGACTGATTTATACAATTTCACTAATAATATATTAAATAAATATATAAATTTAGTCAATAAAAATAAAGGTAAAATAACTAGAAAAGATTTAGAAAAGATAATGAAGATAATATAAAATGGCAGAAAAATTTCAAACACTAACATTTCCATCTGACATACACACCGGGTCAGGCATGTTTTTTGGTTCAGCTGAAGATTCTAGCGAAATGTTAAAAGAAGCAGTTGATAATGCATTAGATGAAGTGACAAAAAAGAGAGTATCAAAAATCAGAGTATTTATAAATGAAAAAGATAAATCTTATATAGTATCTGATAATTCTATTCAAGGATTCTCTATGGATTTAGCATCATTAGGACAAACAATACCCGATGTTGCAATGTTTATTGTTTGCAGACAAGCTTGTGGTTAGATTAATTTTATAAGTTATACTTTGTATTTGGAATATTTATATGAAAAAAATTATTAACTGTATTTTATTTGTTTTTTGTTTAATAAATTTTTTGTATCTGAATTGTTTTGCTAAGAAAAATAATAATATCCAAAATTCTAATTTCAGTTCTAATAAAAATAAAAATTTATCCGATGAGAAAACATATAGAGATAAAAAAGAAAAAAACTATGTTGTAGAAATTCCAAAAGTTGTAAATTTAGATTCCAGAGTTGCTTTGAATAGAGAAAATATAAATATTATTGAAAGAGAACAAAGAAACAGATTACTGAAAAATAAAGTGTTATTATTTGAAGAAATAAGCACAATGAATATAAAAAGTAAAACATGGCATGAAAATATGAAATACCTGGCCACTGAAATAAAAAAGAAATTTTTACATTCAATAATAATAATAGAAACTTACTCAAATACACAATTTACGGATTCGGAAAACATAAAAGAGTCTGAAAAAAACGGCTTGATTGTTGCAAACTTTTTAAAAAACGATTGCGGACTTAACAATATAATATGTGTTATCGGGTTAGGATCAGAAAAAAATACTTCTTTTAACTACAATTGTGCAAGAATATCCGTTATAAAAGATGTTGGTTTTTATGATAGTATTCAATAAATAAAATGTTTTCTTAAAATTATAAAAATTGTTATTTTAAAATTATTTATTCCGCACTGCTAATAAACAAAACAACTTATTTTATTAAATGCACAAATTTTATCAATCACAAATTATCTTAAATAATTTTATACAATATCCGGAATTTTCTATATAATAAATTTAACACTAATATTGTTTAATTGTTAAATTTAAATTACAGGTGTTACTATAATCCTAAAGCAACTTTTTCTTCTACGATTGAAATATTATTTTTTTGTAATATTTCTATTGCCTTTTCATGATTATCAAATTTAAATACCATTAAAGCTTGCTCACTGGCTTTTTCTATAAAACCGTACATATATTCAAGATTTATATTGTTATTTGCCAAAACCTTTAATGCTTTTGCAAGTCCGCCGGGAGTATCAGAAACTTCAACTGCAACAACGGTTGCTATAGTTACGGTAAATCCGTTATCTTTAAGTACATTTTTTGCTTTGTCCGTATTATCTAAAACTACTCTTAAAATACCGAATTCCGGACTTTCTGCAATGGTAAGAGCTTTTATATTTATATTATTTTTTCCCAATAAATCACAAACTTCTGCAAGTCTTCCTTTTGTATTTTCAATAAAAATAGATACTTGTTCAAGTGTATTCATTTCATTCTCCTTATAAAAATATACTATCTATCCTTAATCCGTATATACATCTT
>ONUQ01000057.1 GCA_900321055.1 uncultured Elusimicrobia bacterium | reverse complement strand
CTTTAAAATAATTTTCCACATCTTCTTTTCTTGTAGGATTAGAATCTAACATTTTTTGCTTTTCATTATCCAAATCTTTATCACTAACTTCAATTTTTTCATCTATACATACACCATTTAATATGTACGATAATCTAACATTTTTTTCAGCTTCTTCTTCATATTTTTTATTAGAAGCTTCTACTTGTTTTGCAATAAATTCTTCGTTTGCACCTTGTCTTTTCATATAATCCGACATTCTTTTAATCAAATACTTTTTCTGTTGTAACACTATTGATTTAGGAACATCAAATTTATTTTTATCCAAAAGATGTTCTACTATTTGTTTTTCAACTTCACCATTTTGTCTTCTTGTTTCTTCACTTTCTAAAGATTCTTTTATTTTTTTCTTTAAATCATCAAGATTTTCAAGTCCCATGTCCTTTGCAAAATCATCGTTAAGTTCAGGTAGTTCTTTTTCTTTAACTTCTTCTATTGTTGTTTTAAATACTACCTTTTTGCCGGCTAAATCTTTATTCACATAATCCGCAGGGTATTCTATTTCAATATCTTTGGTTTCTCCTTTCTTGGCTTTTACCAATCCGTCTTTAAACCCTTTCAAAGTGTTTTCGGCACCTAAATCTATCATGTGTTCTTTAGCTTTTATTTTTTCTACGGGGTTTCCATCAATAAATCCTTCATAATTTACTATAACAAAACTATCTTTTTTTACTTCACCTGTTTTAGATACTACAAGTTTTGCATTTCTATCCAATAAAACATCAATACTTGCTTTTATATTTGCATCCGTAACTTTATATTTTTCTTTTTTTATTTTTATTTCTTTATAATCTTTAACTTTTACTTCAGGTTGACATTCTGCATTAAAAGAATATTTTAAAACTTGCCCGAATTCATATTCTATATTTGTAATAACAGGCATATCTATCGGAGCAAAATTTTCTTTTTCCAAAGCACTAAATGCTGTTCTTCTTATCATATTTTCAATCAACTTTTCTTTTGCAACATCAGAATAATTTTTTTTAACCAAATCCATAGGCACTTTGCCTACTCTAAAGCCGGAAATTTTCGCATTTTTTTGAATTTCTTCATAAACTTTTTTCAATTCTATATCCGTCTGTGAAGGCTCTATCTGCACTTCCATAGATATTGAACATGGCTTTTTCTCTACAACTGTTGATTTAAATTCATATTTATTACCACTCATAATAACCCCTATAATTTAAAATTTATTTTGCAAAATTTAGTTTATAGCTTACAGTAGAAAAAGCAAAACTACCGTTTTTAGTTAATAATTACAAAAAAATTGTTTTATAATTTCTACTTAAATAATCTAACACATTTATAGTTGAAATGTTTAATATATTTTGTTTTATAAAAAATATTAAAAAAAAGTGATTTTTGCAACAAACTGCTCAATCTTTCAATCCTTCACATCTTCAACAACTGTCACTAACAATTTTTTCTAATTATCTAATATTCTTATATTTTTTGGAAAATCTACTGCGGATAGAGGGAGTTGAACCCACACACCTCACGGTATACGGTCCTAAGCCGTACGCGTCTGCCAATTCCGCCATATCCGCATTGCTATAATCTATTTCATACAACTTTAGGATTATAACATTTAGGTAAAGTTTAGTCAATTTTTTTTACATACATTCATTGTCTTTTTAGCATTTATAATTCACAATATATCAAAGATACAAAATCATTGTTTTTTCTTTTTTGTATTTATTTTATAATTTTTCCCTTTATGATTTTTTAATACAAAAAAAAATATTGATAAAAACATTAAATTTTCATCGTAAATTACAAACTTCTGTTTCTATGTAATAGTTAATAATTGAAGATTAATATCTTAAAAGCAGAATAGTTTGTTGTAAAAATAATTATTAAGATAAAAAAAAACATATTAAATTTTTCAATTATAATCAGTTAATATATCATGCACTACCATATATTTGCATAATTAAATATGTTATATCCTTGCACACATCAATACATAATCTTTAAACTTAAATATTTTTTTGATAAAATATATTAATTATGGGAAATATTAAACAACCAAATTTAGTAAAATTTTTTTTCGGATTAATTTATAATAAATCTTTTAATATTGACGAAGTTTAT
>ONUQ01000088.1 GCA_900321055.1 uncultured Elusimicrobia bacterium | reverse complement strand
GAGTTTTGATGAAGCAATAAAGCTCAATCCGAACGACAAAGATTTGTTAATTAGTAAAGCAGAATATTTAGAGAGAAATAATGAAATTAACAAATGTATAGATGAATATTCTAAACTGATATCTATGTATCCGACAGATGTCGTGCTATATTTTAAAAGAGCAACATTATATAAGAAAGTTAAAAATATAGATTGTGCTTTAAAAGATTTATCAAAAGCTAAAGAGCTTGAGTCTGGTGGAGAAGGAGGGAAAAAAGAAGTTGACAATATAGAAACATCAACTGTAGAACAGGGACAAAAAACGGAGCAAAAGCAACAGGATAATAGCAAAGAAAAAATAATTAATAAAGATACTAATGAAGAAAATGTTAAAATAGATCCGCAAAAGAGTATGATACATTTATCAAGAGCTAAAATTAACTTCAAAAAAAATAATTATGATATGGCTTTGTCGGATGTAACGGAGGCCATAAAAAATAATCCAAAAGATACACAAGGATATTTATTAAGAGCAGAAATTTATATACAATTAAAAAAAGAAGATGATGCAATATGCGATTTGTTAAAATCAATAGATATTTCTAAATCTGTTTTAGCTTATATTAAACTTGCTGATATTTACAGATTAAGAAATGATTTTATTGAAAGTGAAGCTTACTATAAAAAAGCTATAAATATTAATCCGAGAGCTGCAACGGCATATTTCGGATATGCTATGTTATGTGAACAATATGAAAGAAAAGATATGGCTATACATAACTATCAAGAGGCATCAAAACTTGATATAAAGTTGTCTAAAGAGTGTAATGCCAGAATAAAAAATTTACAATAATAAAGAGAGAATATATGATAAAAAATATTATAATAGTATTTGTTTCATTGCTTTTTTCTTGCCAATATATAATGGCTTTGGATTCTAACGAATTTATTGATTTTATTAAACAAAAAAATATTCAAAAAGTACAAGAATATTTAGATGAAGGCGGATCCCCAAATGTTTGTGATATATCAAACAAATCGGCTTTATTGATAGCCATAAGTGTGGAGAGTAGAGAAATTGCAGAGTTACTTATAAAGAGCGGGGCAAATGTAAATGTTTCTTATAATATGGGAATGAATTCTTTGATATTAGCCATAAGTAAAAATATGGAAGATATAGCCAAACTTCTTATAGATTATGGTGTAGATTTAAATGCTAAGTTTCTAAACGGAAAGACTGCACTTATGTTGGCTTCAGAACAAGGAATGTTTGATTTAGTTAAATATATGGTTGAAAAAAATGCTGATATAACGGCTAAAACATCAAATGGTTTTACCGCTTTAACTTTTGCAATGAAAAACGGATATGATGATATAGTAAAATATCTTTATAAAGCAGGTCTTATTCCTGAAACCTTAATAGAATGTGTACTTACTTCGGATATTCATTTAGTTGAAAAGTTCATAGATGATAATTTAAATAGAGATGAAAAAATTTTACAGGGAAAAACACCGTTAATTGTAGCTTTTGATATTAATGATTATGAAATGGCAACATTTTTAATATCAAAAGGTGCAGATATAAATGTGCTGGACGATAATGGAGCTACACCTTTAATCTATGCATGCATAGCAAATAATATAAATTTGGTTCAATTGGCAATTTCGGCAGGAGCAAATATTAATATAGCCGATGTAAACGGTATAACACCGTTGATGTATGCAACATATAAATCTAATTATGAAATTATTAAGTTGTTGATAGACAATGGTGCAGATGTTAATTTTTGTGATAAAAATTGTATAACTCCCTTATGGATAGCAGTAAAATTTGGAAATGTAAAAATTGCAAACTTGTTAATTAATAACGGTGCATTAATTAACTATAAAAACAAGAATGATATTAGATTGTTAAATGTTGCGGTTGACATAAATAATTTGTATATGGTAAATTTTTTATTGGAAAACGGTGCCGGAATTAACAGAAAAGATTTGAGAGGAATGACACCTTTGATAATGGCTGTTTCAAAAGGATATTATGATATTGCGGGAATATTATTAGACAATGGAGCCAGAATTGAGTTAAAAGATAATAAAGGTTTTTCTGCTATGGATTATGCCAAAAAAAATAAAAATAATGATATGATACAACTTTTAGAAAGTGCAGAAGAAAACAGAAAGCAAGAGAAATAAAATACTTTACTAAGGATATGGCATGTTAAAAAATTTGATTTCTTTTATTTTTTTAGATAAAGAAATAAAAAATGATGTTGCTTTTTTAAAATTAATAGATACTTTTAAAATGTTTACCCAAGTGGAACTAAAAAAAATTACAACTATTTTGTATAAAAGAATATATTTAAAAAATGAATATATTTATAAAAAAGGTGAACCGGCTAAAATAGTTTACTTGTTAAAGTCAGGTAAAGTTGAATTATCGGACGGAAAAACAAAGAATATTGTTGAGCCGAATACAATGTTTGGAGAAAGATCTTTATTATGTGCAAGTGATGTTTATTTGAAGGATGCTAAATCGGTAGAAAAGAGCGAATTATATATGATTCATAAAGAAGATTTGGAAAGTCTTATGGAAAGAGAGCCCGGTATAGGTTATAAAATAATTAAAGTATTGTTAGAAAATTTATATGATAAGGCATAGTTTAGATGAAAGATAGAGGAATAACAAAAACTTTTGTTATATCATTGTTGTTTGTATTTGCAGTTTTGTTTTTTTTGTATATATCAAGAGAAATATTAGCTCCGTTTATAATATCGGCTTTTTTAGCTTACTTGATAGCTCCGATAGTAAAAAAAATAATGTTATTGGGATTACAAAGATGGGTTGCGGTGGCAATTGTAGTTGTATTATTTTGTTTAGCAGGGATTTTTACCATAAGTGTCGTTGTTCCTGTTATTATTGACGATATCAATGTATTAATAAAAAAAATACCTGAGTATGATTTATATTTGAAAGGTGTTTGGTTGAAACAAAAAGCATATTTGGATAATATTATTCCGTTTTATAAATACAGTACTATTGAAAAATTAACGGAAAAAATAGCCGGATTTTTTACAACGGAAGCAACAAAAATTCCTCAGTACATTGTAGGTATAATATCTACAATATCAATAGTATGTTTAGTGCCGATTATTACTTTTTTTATGTTGCTCGGATATGATCAAGCTACAAAATCGGTGGTTCAGCTAATGCCTTCAAAATATATTGAATTTACTCTATCCGTATTTCATCAAACGGATTACATATTGGGCGGATATATTAGAGGGCAAATTATAGAAGTTTGTTTTATAGCATTCAGTTCTACCGTAATATTATTTATATTAGGAATAAATTATGCTCTACTTATAGGGATAGTTGCAGGATTATGTAATCTTGTTCCTTTTTTGGGACCGGCAATAGGATTTGTGCTGGGGGTTACAGTTGCAGGAGTTCAATATCATGCATTAATTCCCATGATAGAAGTTGCAGTTGCATTTTTAGTTATACAACAACTTGATAATAATATTGTTCAACCGATAGTTATAGGTAACAGTGTAAATTTAAGTCCTGTTATGATAATGTTTGCTTTACTTGCGGGAGCAAGTGCTTTTGGTGTTATAGGAATGTTTTTAGCCGTACCTACATTGGCTTTAATAAAAAATGTTTGTATTATGATGATAAACAGATATAAACAAATATATTAAAAGGGGATGATAATTATGGAAAATTATGTAAGACCTTATTCTTTATTTACGGAACAAGACATTTATCTTTTCAAAGAAGGAAGTCATTTTAAACTTTATGATTTGTTGGGAGCACATAAAGTAAACTACGAGGACAAAGATGGAGTATACTTTGCCGTATGGGCACCGAATGCAAAGCATGTTTCCGTAATAGGAGATTTTAATTATTGGGACAAATATTCGCATAAATTATATCCCAGAGGTGACGGTTCCGGTATATGGGAAGGTTTTATTCCCTTTTTACAACAAGGGGACATATATAAATATTTCATAATTTCAAATTTTAATGATGAACAACTTGAAAAAGCAGATCCCTTTGCATTTCATTGTGAAACACCGCAAAAAACCGGCTCAAAAGTTTGGGATATTTCTTATACATGGAATGATAAAAAATGGATGGAAACAAGATACAAGAAAAACAGTATGAAATCCCCGATGTCAATTTACGAAATACATTTGGGTTCCTGGAGGAGAAAACCGGAAGAAAATCATAGAATGTTATCATATAGAGAAATTGCACCTTTACTTAGAGATTATTGTTTGGAAATGAATTTTACACATGTAGAATTGTTACCTGTTATGGAGCATCCTTTCTATGCTTCTTGGGGATACCAAACAACGGGATATTTTGCACCTACAAGCAGATATGGTACACCACAGGATTTAATGTATATGATAGATGTTTTACACCAAGCTGAAATAGGAGTAATTTTGGATTGGGTTCCTCCTCATTTTCCTACGGATAAACATGGTTTGGCAAGATTTGACGGAACTTGTTTGTATGAACATTCGGACAGAAGGCAGGGTTATCATCCGGATTGGAAAAGTGCAATATTTAATTATGGCAGGAATGAAGTTAAAGATTTTTTAACATCGTCTGCATTATTTTGGTTAGATAAATATCATGTTGACGGAATAAGAGTGGATGCTGTTGCTTCAATGTTGTATTTAGACTATTCAAGAAAAGATGGCGAGTGGGTAGCAAACAAGTATGGCGGAAAAGAAAATATAGAAGCAATAGAATTTTTGAAAAGATTAAATCATGTGGTTTATGAAAATCATAATGATGTACAAATGATAGCAGAAGAATCAACCGCATGGCCTATGGTTTCAAAACCTACATATTTAGGCGGGCTTGGTTTTGGATTTAAATGGAATATGGGATGGATGAATGATACATTAAGATATTTTAAAACGGATCCTATTTTTAGAAAATACAGACACACAAATTTAACATTCAGTTTATTGTATGCTTTTAGCGAACAATTTATTTTACCGTTTTCTCATGATGAGGTAACACAAGGTAAAGGCTCTCTTATAGGTAAAATGCCCGGTGACGAATGGCAACAATTTGCAAATTTAAGGCTTTTAATCGGATATATGTACGGACATCCGGGTAAGAAACTTTTATTTATGGGAAGCGAATTCGGACAAAAAAGAGAATGGTCTCATGATTTAAGTTTGGAGTGGCATGTATTACAATTTTGGCAACATTCTGGAATGCAGAAATGGGTAAAAGATGTAAATGCCGTATACAAGGAAGAATTGGCATTGTTTGAAGATGATAACAGTTGGAACGGGTTTGAGTGGATAGATTGTAATGATGCCGACAACACTGTTTTAAGTTTTATGAGAAAATCTCCTACAACGGGTGAAATAATAGTTTGTGTATACAATTTTAACCCTGTTCCGAAATATAATTATAAAGTAGGTGTTCCTAAATCGGGATATTGGAAAGAAATTTTAAATAGTGATTCTCAAGTTTATTTCGGTAGTAATATAGGAAATTTTGGCGGAGTAAACAGTTATGACTATTCCACACATACAAGACCTTATACAATAGAAATTTCTTTACCGCCGTTAGCGGCAGTATTTTTTAAATATCAGGGATAAAAAATGTATTTAATTGTAATAATTGTTTTCTTATTGTTGAGTTATAGTGTCGGTTTAATATCGGATTATCTTAATATTAAAAATTTAAAAGAAAATTTACCGCAAGAATTTGTCGGATATTATGATGAAGATAAATATAAAAAATCTCAAAATTATTTAAAAGATAAAACAAAATTTTCTTTTATATCATCAACGGTTATGTTAATAATTTCAATAATATTCATTTTGGTCGGCGGATTTAATTTGGTAGATTTGTTTGCAAGAAGTTTTGGGTATGGAGAGATATTAACGGGCTTAATTTTTGTTTCTTTATTATTTCTTTTACTTGAGATAATACAAATTCCTTTTTCTGCATATAACATTTTTGTTATTGAAGAAAAATACGGTTTTAATAAGACTACAATAAAAACATTTATTTCTGATATAATTAAAAATTTAATTCTAACATTTGTTATCGGTTTGCCTATATTTGCTTTGGTAACACTGTTTTTTATTAAATATGAAACTGTTGCTTGGGTATATGCTTCGGTAACGGTTATATTATTTGAACTTTTAATTACATTTATGGCACCGGTATTTATTATGCCGTTATTCAATAAATATGTTCCGCTGGAAGATTGTGAACTTAAAACCGAACTTGAAAAATATGCAAAAGAACAAAATTTTCAAATGAAAGGTCTTTATAAAATGGACGGCTCTAAAAGGTCAACCAAAACAAATGCTTTTTTTACGGGTTTTGGAAAGTTTAGAAGAATAGTTTTATTTGATACTTTAATAGCAAAACATACTACACAAGAACTTGTTTCCGTGTTGGCTCATGAAATGGGACATTTTAAAAAAGGGCATATTCATAAATTTATGATTATGTCTTTTCTAAATACAATAATAATATTTTTCTTATTATCTTTGTTTATAGGTAATCAAGGTTTATTTGAAGCATTTAAAATGCAAAATGTTTCGATTTATGCCGCATTAATATTTTTTGGATTTTTGTATACACCGATATCAATGTTTTTATTCGTGTTACAAAATATAATATCCAGAAAATATGAATTTGAAGCAGACAGATATTCCGTAACTACCTATAAAAATCCGCAGGCAATGATAGAGGCACTGAAAAAACTTTCAGCAGATAATTTGTCAAATCTTACACCTCATAAAATGAAAGTTTTTATGGAATACAGTCATCCGCCGGTATTGGAAAGAATAAAAGCAATTGAAAAAACGGATATATAGAGAAATATGCGGATTTAAAAACAGAGAAACATAAAAAAATT
>ONUQ01000172.1 GCA_900321055.1 uncultured Elusimicrobia bacterium | reverse complement strand
GGTATAATACAAAAAAAGTTCATAAGGGTTTAAATTACATTACTCCTATGGATTTTTTAAATAAAAATATGCTACCCTATTGTTATTTCTAAAAGTCCAATATGTATTGAACCTCTACAGTATATTGAAATTATTTTTTAAATCAGCTATACTATCTACAGCTGAAGGATTGTTCAGAATGGAGATGGTAAGGTTCTTTAGTGAATTGCTTACTCCGAGTAATTTTTCGGCTTTTTTTCTATCTATAGCTTTTAATCCTTTTATATGTTTCTGTATATCAAAATTTGTAAGACTGTAAGCTGATACAATAACAGAACCTGTTTTTGTAGGTCGTAAAAAATAACTTTCTACAACATTTTCATTTCTTATATTTTTAACAATATTATTTGTTAATACAATAACAGTATATGCATCTTTTTTATTTTGGCTTTCCATTATAGCCATAGGACTATCATATTATCCATAAATTTATCAATTTGTTGCCAAGCTTCAGGATGTTTATGTCGTATTTTTTCTAACTCTTTAGCTTTTATTTCTAAAATACCGGTCAATTTATATTTTTCGTAATATGGTAACATTAAACCAACTTTTATGACTTCGTGATAATTTAATTCATTCCTTAAAAATTGTCCTATTTTTTCTTTAAATATCTTTTTAGTTGTAGCCCTAACTTTTTCAAAGTCTTTTCCATAATTTGCTTGTTCTTGTCTTACAATGTTATCGCTATTATATGTTAATATAATTTTATTTTTAATAAATTCATTTTCTTTTTTTATTTCTTCTAAATATTTAGAAAGGAAAAAAGAAAATTGAACTCCGAATTAATTTTCTTTTATGGGTACAGGTATATTTTATTAAATAAAACTTGATATGATATAATATAAGGATAATAAAAAATTATTTTATAAGGAAGATAGAAAAATGTTTTGGCAAAAAGAAATTGAAACACAGAATAAAGAAAACTTGAGAAAGTTTCAGCTTGAGTGTATAAACAAACAAATTGCTTTGGCAAGAAATTCTCAGTTCTATAAAGATAAACTTGCTAATATAGACAAATTAAATTCTTTAGAGGAAGTAAGAAAACTTCCGTTTACAACAAAACAGGATTTAAGAGATTCGTTTCCGTACGGATGTTTAGCAACGGATTTAAAAAATGTTGTAAGAATGCATTCTTCGTCAGGAACGACAGGAAATCCGACGGTTATATTTCATACTAAAGACGATATTGCTAATTGGGCAAATATATCCGCAAGAAGTATGTATATGGCCGGAGCAAGAAATACCGATATATTTCAAAATACAATGGGATACGGATTGTTTTCCGGAGGACTCGGGTTTCATTACGGAGGGGAAAGATTAGGAATGCTGACTATTCCTATAGGACCGGGAAACAGTAAACGGCAACTTTGGTTTATGCAACATTTCAAAACAACGGTTGTTCATATTTTGCCAAGTTATGCTTTGAGATTATCCGGCACCATAAAAGAGTTGGGAATAGATGTAAAAAAAGATTTAAATCTAAAAATATTTTTTATCGGAGCAGAACCTCACAGTGAAGCAATGAGAAAAAAAATAGAAGAATTGTATGATGTAAAAGCATTTAACTCTTATGGACTTTCCGAAATTTCCGGACCGGGAATAGCTTTTGAATGTCCTTATCAGGACGGTTTACATATTTGGGAAGATTATGTATATCCTGAAATTGTTGACTCTAAAACATTTGAACCTTTACCTGACGGACAAGAAGGCGAACTTGTATTAACTACATTACAAAGGCAGGCTATGCCTCTTATGAGATACAGGACAAAAGATTTAACAAAAATTATTTCAGAACCTTGCAAATGCGGAAGAACACATAGAAGAATAGCAAGAATTACCGCAAGAACCGATGATATGATGATTATTAACGGAGTAAATATATTCCCTATACAAATAGAAAAAACAATATTGTCTGTTCCTGAAGCTGGTAAGAATTATATCATAGAGTTGTTTGACAACAATTGTATGGATAAGTTAAGAGTGAAAATAGAGATAAATAATGAAACTTTTAAAGGAACATTAAAAGATTTGGAAATATTACAAAATAAATTGGTTAACGAACTAAAACAAGAATTGGATGTTACCCCCGTTGTTCAATTTGTTGAATCGGGGAGTTTACCTGTTACGGAAGGTAAAGCAAAAAGAGTAATTGATTTGAGAACAAAAAAATAATTAAAGGAGAATAATCTATGGCATATCATATATCAGTGTTTTTGGAAAATAATCCGGGAAAATTAGAAAAGATAACAACTGTTTTGGCAGTAAATAATATAAATTTAAGAGCTATGTCTCTTGCAAGTTCCGAAACTTTTGGAGTAATGAAACTTTTGGTTGATAATCCGGAAAAAGCTTATGAAGTTTTGAAGAAAAATAATATAGCTGTTTCTAAAAGGCAAATTATTGCTGTTGTAGTAGATAATGTTTGCGGAAGTTTTAATAAATTATTAATAACTTTAGCTTCTAATAAAATAAATATTGAAGATTGCTACGGTTTTTTATTAAGTGACGGAAAAACAGCAGCAATTGTTTTGGAAACAGAAGATTATCCCAATACGGAAAAATTTTTATCCGATAAAGGTTTTGAAGTTTTAAACTCTGAAAAAATTTATAACTACTAAATCAATTAAATCAATAGCTTTACTTTATTGTATGATTAAATTTTTAAAAAGTAATTTGTTTTTTTTAACCGTTCTTGTTGTTATTGTTTTTTTTGTTTATGGAAAATCCGTTAACTTTGGCTTAACGAAAATAGATGATGATGTTTTAACAATTAAAAATATTAACTACATATCCGATTATAAAAATATTCCAAAGTTTTTTTTAACTGATTGTTATTTTGGAAAACAAACACAGTATTACAGACCTGTTTTAAATATTTCTTTTGCCGTTGAAGCTATTATTTTTAAAGACAATTGTAAAGTTTTTCATACAACTAATATTTTATTATTTATTTTTTCCTTATATCTTATTTTCCTTTTTCTGTCAAAACTTAATTTTGATAATACCGTTTTAAAATTTTTAATTCTGTTGTTTACCGTTCACCCTGTTTGCTCTTCTGTTCCTGTTTGGATTCCTTCAAGAAACGATACTTTACTAACTATATTTTTTATGTTATCTTTAATTAATTTTATAAATTATTTAAAAACCGATAAAAATATATTTTTGTTTAGTCATTTAATATTTTTTGCAATATCATTATTTACTAAAGAAACCGCTGTTTTATTACTGCTTATTTATCCGCTAATAATTTATAGCTTTAATTTAAAAATATCTAAAAAACAAATATTCAATAATGTTATCTGTGTTTTACCTTTACTTATTACTTATTTTATATTAAGACATTTTTCTGTCAGATCCGTAAATATATCTGTTTATTTTACCAACTTTGTTTACTATATAAAAAATATTGTTATTGGAATTATGCTGTATATTGAAAAGATTTTCTATCCTTCATATATGCCGATAATGTTGTACAATATAAAACCTACCATACAAACCTATATCATTAACATTATTGTGTTTATATCTTTAATATATGTTTACCATAAAAAATTTATCAATGGAAAAATTATTATTTTTTCGCTGATATTTTCTTTCTTAGCAATATTTCCTACTTTTTTACAGGAAGAATATGCTTTTCTTACTCATAGATTAATAATTAGTTTATCCGGAATAATTATACTTTTATCAACCATATTAAAAAAAATATTTTTAATTTTTCCCAAAACAAAAAACTGTTTAATGGTTATATTTGTTTTCTTGGTTATACTTTTTTCATTTTGTTCTTTTATGCAAAGTGACAAATATAAAGATTCTTTTACTTATTGGACTAATGCTTATATTGATGCTCCTAATTATCATAAAGTTTGTGACGGTTTGGCAAAAGAATGTTATCATAAAAATCTTTTTGATAAAGCTGTTGAATTATCTTTAAAATCTATAGAGATAAATAAAAAAATTGACTATTATTTAACTTATGCAACAATATTACTTAAGAAAGGTGATATAGTTTTGTCTAAACAAATATTTGAACAAATACTAGAATTGGACAAAGATAATATTTTAGCTTATATACATCTTGGTGAAATTTATCTGATTAAAAATGATTATGACAATGCAATAAAATATTCAAAAATTGCACTTGAAAAAGCAAAAGTAAAAAGTATAGATAAAGAAATAACAGCATTAGAAAACCTTTCAAGAACTTATGCCGTTTGCCAAAAATATAAAGAATCAATAAATATTCTGCTACAAATACTAAAGTATAACACAAACAAATCAAATATATATTATTTGTTAAGTATGCTTTATGAAGATGTAAATGATTTGCAAAATGCCATAAAGTATATTGAAGAAGCTTTAAAAATAGAACCTGACAAAACAGAATATAAAGAAAGATTAGAAATACTGCAAAAAAAGTTTAATAAAGCATAGATAACATATATTCTTCATATTCGGCATAATCGTCAATATCTTCATCATAAGATTCATAATACTCTATTGCATGTTCATAGGTTTGAAAGGTTTGTTTGTTAATTGATATTTTATTTGTGTCAATAAATATAACGGACGATGCAAATACAAACAAAAATCCCGCTGCTATAATAATTTTTTTCTTCATAGAACCAAAGGATATAATGTTATTGCTAAATTTTTCTTTTTTTATTTTACACATAAGCGAAGATGTAAAATCCAAACCGACTTCTTTCCTGTTAAAAGATAAAACAGCTTTTATGTTTTTTAGTGCAATATAATCTTGTTTGCATTTGTTACAAACATCAAAATGTTTTTCTAATTCCATAACTTCTTGAGAAGATAATTCATTATCTAAATATAGTGAAATTAATTCTTGTATTTTATTGCAATCCATTATAAATTATCTCCTTTTATTAATATTTCTTTTAATCTGTTTCTTGCTCTAAAAATTAAAATCTTGATATTTCCTGTTGAAACATTCATTATTTGTGCAATCTCTTCATAAGAAAAATCTTCAATATCCCTAAGAGTTAAAACCGTTTTATATTTATCGTTTAACTGTTTAATAGCTGTTTGTACTATTTGCTGAGTTTCTTGTTGTATTAACTGTTTTTCTATATTATCTTTAGATTTTAACAAATTTATTAAATTGTTTTTGCTTTCATCAGCATTTTCACTGTTTACATTTAGCGGAATAATATATTGTTTATTTTTTTTAGATATTGTTATGGATTCGTTTATAACTATTCTATACATCCATGTAGAAAATTCCGATTCAAATTTAAACTTTGGTAATGCTTTAAAGATTTTAATAAAAACATTTTGAGCAATATCTTCGCTGTCACCGGTTTGTCCGCAAAAAGAATATATTATACTAAAGACCTTGTTTTTATATTTGTCTACTATATAACTGTATAAATCTTGTTGCCCTTCAAGAATTTTCTCAATAATCTCTTTATCTTGCATCTATGTATTAGACTCCGTATATTTTAAAAAGTTACATCTGCTTTTTTATTTTAATTTTTTTGAACCGGTTGATTTTTTCCCTTTACCGTAGAAGCAGATTTTTTAACTGAAGAAACAGAATTTCTTACCGTAGCGGTAGATGTAGATTTTTTGACCGAGTTTGTTCTTTTTACGGTTTTAGCTCTTTTTTGTATATAATCATTTACATCTTGATACTTTAATAATTCTTTTATTTTTTCATCAGGAGTTTGTGTATAAGAATATTGGTCAGCTTTTGATTTTAATCCGCCTTTAGTATATTTGCAAGAGGCATTCCATAACAACCATGTTTTAACTCCACAATCATAACAAGCTTGTATTTGGGCTTGAATTTCTGCCGGTCCGTATTTTACACCT
>ONUQ01000063.1 GCA_900321055.1 uncultured Elusimicrobia bacterium | reverse complement strand
TCCTTCCTTTGATTCTGTTATCTTTAAATAATAATAAATGTTTTAAAAATATACCGATATTTTTTTACTTAAAACGGATTTTCAATCCGATTTCAAATTTTTATTTTATCTTCAATATTATTCTTTTTACTCTTTTAGATTCTACGGTTTCTATTTCTACTTCAATATTGTTCCAACTAAACTTTTCATATTTTTTAGGAATATACCCGAAATGTTCCAATACCCAACCGTTTATTGTAGAAAAATTATTTTCCGGTATTGTAAGGTTTAACTCATCATTAACATCCGCAATTGATTCGGATGCATTTATTAAATATTTTCCGTCATCCGTTAATTTTTTAATATTTTCATCTTTAACATCATACTCATCCCATACTTCACCTACAATTTCCTCCAATAAATCTTCCATTGTTACAAGACCTATCGTAGAACCAAACTCATCAACAACTATTGCCATACCGTATTTACCTTTTTTAAATTCTAATAATATTTGTTTTATATATGCGGTTTCCGGAACATAGTATACGGGTCTGATTAAATCTTCTATCGCTAAAATTTCTCCGTTTCGCCAAGCCATTGCAATATCTTTTGTTCTGATTATCCCGATAATATTATCAATATCTCCTTTATATACCGGAATTCTTGAAAATTGTGTTGCTATAATTTCGTGCATTAATTCCTTTTTCGGTTGTTCAATATTTACGGCTAAAATTTCAGCTTTAGAAACCATTACTTTAGTGATTTTTGTCTTTCTGAATTCTATAATTCTGTTTATAATTTTTCTTGATGTTATGGATAACGGTGAAATTTTTTCATTTGACAACAAAAACTCTACTTCGTCCGGTTGCATAGTTTTAGGTTCTTTCTGTGCTTTTCGCCCAAAAACCTGAAGAACAAAATTTGATACCGAAGTTAAAAAATAGTTTACATATTTTGTAGTTGATGTAAGAATTACTACTATAGGCAAAGTTCTTATTGCAACTTTATCCGCTTTATATCTGCTAACGGTTTTAGGTAACAGGTTTGCAAATATCAATGTAATAACAATTGATATTACGGGAACAAACCCAATACTCTTTGCTTTATCTAACTTAAAAAAATTTATAATATCTAATCCCAAAGATGTTGTTATTACTCCTATGGCAACAACCGACAAATTCATCCATACAATCATAGTTGTAATAATATCTTCCGGTTTTTTTTCCCAATATACAATATATTTATATAACTTATTATACTTTTCTTTTATTCTTCTAAGACCGGAATTTGTAAGGCTGGTAATAGCCGTTTCCGCAGCAGAAAAAAATGCCGCACAAAACAGAAAGAATAAAAATATGATGCTTTTAATTATTATTGAAATCATTATTTTAACATTATCTTAAATTCAAATTTTTTCATCCGTTATTACTAAACCTTTACTTATATATTCCATATTAAACTTATACACTTATACATTATTAATTACATAATCTTAAAACTTTCCAATCTCATACATCGTATTCATCCAATATTTCACCTACTATTTCTTCAACTATATCTTCTATAGTTACCATACCTAAAATTTTATCTTTACTGTTTTTCACAAAAGCAATATGGTTTTTTCCTTCTTGCAAATCCTTCAAAAGTTCACTTATTTTTTTTTCAGGACTGATAAAATATGCCGGTTTTATGGAACTTTTTATTAAATCTATTTTATTTTCTTTCCATAACCACAATATATCATTTATATGAACATACCCTATAATATTTTCTTTTGTATCTTTATAAACAGGAACTCTGCTTCTTGCCGTTTCAACAACCATATCTATAAATTTTTCGTTGTCATCATCTATATTTACGGGTTCTATATCACTAAAAGGTGTCATAATTTTTACTGCATTTGTTTCGGTAAAAAGAACTGATTTTTCCAACATTGTACTGATATTTTTATCAAATATTCCCTCTTTGTCCGCTTCCGCAATTAAAGTTTCCACTTCTTGTCTTGTAAGAACAGGATATTCTTCTTTATCTTTATTATTATTAAATATCAAATCCAAAATTTTCATTATCGGATATAAAAACGGTTTTGTGATATATTCTATTTTTGATAACAAAGGAATAGTAAGCAATGTAACTTTTTGAGAGTTCATTCTGCTATAAATTTTTGGAGTAATTTCGCCGATTATTAAAACGGTAAATGTTGCAATTATCCATGTAACAACATCTAAAAAATTTCTGTTAACCATATAAAATATTGTAGCTGCAAGCCAACTGAATAAAAAGCTGACCATCATATCAGACACAACATTTCCCGTCAGTATAACCGTAAGCAAATAGTACGGACTATTTAACCATCTTAACAAAGGGTCTGTTAGAGATTTTTTTAGTACAATAAGTTTTTTTACTCTGTATCTGGACAAACTGTTTAAAGCTATTTCTGAAGCTGACCAGAAAGCAGATAGCATTAAAAAAAATATTAGAGCAAGTAATCCTAAGAAAACAAACATTTAAAAATTTTATCCTGTTTTAAAAACATTTTCCTTTTATTTTCAAGAGTATAGTCAGTGTATCCTTCCAAATGTAAAATAGAGTGTATTACCAAATAACATAATTCCTGCTCATAACTAAAACCAAACTTTTTTGCATTTCGTTTAGGTCTGTTATCCGAAATATAAATATCTCCCATAAAAAGATTTTCATCTACAAGAAAAGATATTACATCCGTTATTCTGTTCACTTTTCTATATTTCCTGTTCATTTTTTTTATATCGGCATCACTTATCAATGTGAAACTGATATTATAATTTTTTACTTTTTCGTACTCCAATGTAAATTTAGCCGTTTTTTTCATTAACGGAACCAATTCTTCATCAAAACCCGTAAATATTAATTCTTTATCTTTCATTTTTTCCCTTTTTTATTTTTTAACATTATTAAAAACATCCGACAAACAAAATAAAAATTTATAGTTTGCAGTGAAACGAAGAATTAAAAAAATGCGATGTACATAAGTGTTGCATAACAATCGGTACATAAGTTTTTTAATTCAAAGTTTGTAACCCGAAATCTTAATTTTATCATAAAAAAATCTAGTCCTTATTATTGTTATATTCTATTCTTGCATGATAAATAGAACATAATGTGTTTGCCATACTTTCCGAAACTTCAACAAGATCTTTTAATGTTATCGGACAATCAGAAAATTGCCCGTCCGTAAATTTATTATTTATAACTTTTTCTACGGTTTCCTTTAATTTACCCGGTGTGGTTTCTTTTAATGTTCTTGAAATGGCCTCTACCGAATCGGCTATCATAAGTATTGCTGCAATTTTTGTTGTAGGTTTTTGCCCGTCTTTATATGTATAATCCTGTTCATTTACACTGCTATCTTTTTCTAATGCTTTGTTATAGAAATATTGTATTAAAGAGGTTCCATGATGTTGATTTATTGCATCAATAATAACTTTATCTAATTTATATTGTTTTGCTAAAGCTACACCGTCTTTAACATGAGCCGTTAAAATTAAAGTTGACATTGATGGAGATATTATATCGTGCGGATTTCCAACCTCTAATTGATTTTCAATAAAGTATTGCGGATTTTTTAGTTTACCTATATCATGATAATATGCACAAACTCTTGCAAGTAAACCGTTTTCTCCTATAGCCTGCGCAGCTTGCTCTGAAATAATTGCAGTTTGCAAACTATGATTATAAGTTCCCGGTGCCTCTAAACTTAATTTTTTTAGTAAGGGATTATTAAAATCCGAAAGTTCTATAAGTTTTATATTAGTAGTTCTTGAAAATAAAGTTTCAAATATAGGGAGCAATGCAAGTATTATAATAACGGAAAAAGAAGCATTTATTGCAAGATATGCAACATTTTCTTCCGCCTCTTTTAAATGAATTAAATCAAACAAAGAAAATGTTATTAACGGAACCATCATGGCAAAAAAGATATTTGTTCCGACTCCGATAAATTGTGCTCTGCTTCTGATAGCACTGATATTTATTACGGAAACCAAACTTCCTGCCAAAAGAATCATAGAATTTACTATAACGAAATTGTCAAGGAAAATAAACAATATCGTCATAAATAAAGAGTATAAAAGACTTACTCTGACAGAAACAAGTAATGCTATTAAAACAGTAAAAGATGATAAAGGGAAAACAATTTCGGTTTCAACATATTTACAGCAAATTTGAAACAGCAACAAAGAAACTATAAATATAAATGCTATTATTATAACTTTATTATTATCTAAATTTATTTTTATTGCTTCATATTTAAAATAAAGAACAACCAATAAAAACAGTGCAAACAAAAATATAAATAAACCTATCATTTGCATATAGTTTTGTGCTATATGATATACCAATATTATATAACTGAATACAAATGTTACCATAATAGTGAACCACGAAGGAACATTTATGTCTGTTTTAAAAAAATTGTTATTTTTTAGTCTGATTTTAGGTGTAACGGGAATATCGTTATCAAGTTGCCTTATCAAAAACAACAAGAATTTTTTTATTTTATTTTTTAGCCATTCTTTTAAAGTTTTCACTATTTTTCTTCTGTATTAATCTGTTTTTTTTGATTGATTTTTATACCTAATTCTCTTAACTGCTTTTCCGAAACTTCAGACGGAGCATTAGATAACGGACATATTGCTTTTTGTGTTTTAGGAAAAGCGATAACTTCTCTTATGGATTCTTCTCCTACAAGCAAAGCACACAATCTGTCAAAACCTATTGCCAAACCGCCGTGCGGAGGAGCTCCGTAAGTTAAAGCATCAAGCAAGAAACCAAACTTTTCTCTTGCAGATTCTTCCGTAATATTTAAAAGATTAAACACTTTTTTTTGTATATCCGATTTATGTATTCTTATTGAACCGCCACCGAGTTCTACACCGTTTAAAATAACATCGTAAGCTCTCGCTTTTGCTTTACCTGCATTTTCTTGAGTAAGTTTATCCACATCTTCTTCTTTTACTGCCGTAAACGGATGATGGTTTGCAACCCATCTTTTTTCTTCTTTATCCCATGCAAACAGCGGAAAATCCACAACCCACAAGAAATTAAATTTACTTTTGTCTATCATGCCCAATTGTTTACCCATTTTAAGTCTTAATGCTCCAAGACCTTGAGCAACAACTTCAACTTCGTCTGCCAAAAATACTACTAAATCACCGTCTTTAGCTTCCAACTTATTTATAATTGTATCTATTTCATCTTTACTGAAAAACTTTACTATATTTGATTCTGCACCGGTAGCTGTTATTTTCATCCAAGCAAGGCCTTTTGCTCCAAACTCACCGACAAATTTTGTAAGTCCGTCAATTTCAGATCTTGAAAATTTTGCTCCGCCGGTTATACAAAGACCTCTAACAACATTCCCTCTTTCTATAACATTTTTGAAAACTCCAAAACCGCAATTTGCAAGTTCTTTAGTAAAATCTTTTATTTCCATTTGAAATCTTGTGTCCGGTTTATCACTACCAAATCTTAACATTGCTTCATCATAAGACATTCTTAAGAAAGGGGTTTGTATTTCTTTACCTAAAACTTCTTTAAATATTTTTGACAACATATTTTCAATAATTGTCATAATATCCCGTTCTTCAATAAAAGACATTTCCATATCAACCTGTGTAAATTCAAGTTGTCTGTCAGCTCTCAAATCTTCATCTCTGAAACATCTGGCTATTTGATAATACTTATCAAAACCGGCAACCATTAAAATTTGTTTGAAAATCTGTGGTGATTGAGGCAAAGCATAAAAACTTCCGTGAGAAAGTCTTGCGGGAACCAAAAAATCTCTTGCTCCTTCCGGAGTAGATTTTGTCAAGAAAGGAGTTTCTATTTCCAAAAAACCTTCACTGTTAAGATATTCTCTTATTGATTGTGATATTTTGTGCCTGATAATAAAATTCTTTTGAAAAGACGGTCTTCTTAAATCAAGGTATCTGTATTTCAATCTTATTTCTTCAGAAGTTTCTTTATAATCGTCAACTTCAAGCGGTAATACCGGACAAGCATTTATTATTTCAAGTTCGTTTACAACTATTTCTACTTTACCGGTATACATATTCGGATTAACAGTTCCTTCCGGTCTGTTTCTTACCAGACCTTTAACGGAAAGAACATATTCGCTTCTTAAATGTTCTGCTTGAACAAATATTTCTTTTTCTTCCGGTTGGAACACTATTTGAACAAGACCTTCCCTATCTCTCAAATCAATAAAAATAACTCCTCCGTGATCTCTTCTTGAATGAACCCAACCGCTTACTACAATTTCTTTACCTATAAAACTTTCATCTACTTTACCGCAATAACAACTTCTTTTCATTATAATCCTCTATACAAAATATATTTATTAACCAATCTACCTTTATATTTTACTAAAAAGTGGGTAATAATAACAAATTTTCAGCCTCATTTTACAATAAAAAACAGGAAGATAATTTGTTATCTTCCTATTTTTATTTATTAATTTAATTTATAAATTTAAGCTTTTGCTTTTAATTTTTCTTCAACTATATCTATATTAACTTTTGCAATTACTTCAGGATGTAATCTGACATTTACGGATACCTTACCAACTTCTTTTATCGGTGCAGGCAACAAAATATCATGTTTGTTTATAGAAAACTCTTTTTCTGCAAACAATTTTGCCAAATGTGCCGATGTTACGGAACCGAATATCTTTCCGTTTTCACCAAGTTTGACTTTGATTGAAAACTTCGTATTTTCTATCTTTTCGGCAATAACTTTTGCATTAGCAATAATTTCTTCTCTGATTTTTTCAAGTCTTGTTTTTTCTCTTTCCCAAATTTTCATATTTTGAGCCGTTGCTTCCATAACAAGTTTCTTAGGCAATAAGTAGTTTCTTGCAAAACCTGCAGCAACTTCTTTAACTTCACCTTGTCTTCCTACATTTGTTATATCTGATCTTAAAATAACTTTCATTTATCTTCCTCCAATAGAAATTAGTTTACCGTAAACGGTAACAAAGCTAACATTCTTGCTCTTTTTATAGCTTTGCACAATTCTCTTTGATGTTTTGCACATGTTCCCGTAATATTTCCGGAAAGAATTTTTCCGCTTTCTGTAACAAATGTTCTTAAAAGACTAACATTTTTATAATCTATTTCTATTTTATCTACACAAAATCTACAAACTTTTTTCTTCATCATTCCACCTTTTCTGAACTTGCCGGCAGGCTTTGTTGCGGTAGAATGTGTATTTTTTTTATCTATTGTCATTTTATTTTTCCCCCAAAAAATTTAAAATGGAACATCCTCTTCATCCATAATATCATTATCAGAAACATACTCTTGTTCATTACTTTCAACATTTTTTACTTGTTGTTGTGCCATGGAGCTTTGACCTTCAACTCTTACTAAAAACTGAACTCTTGAAGCAACAACTTCTAATCTTGATTTTTTAGTTCCATCGGTAGATTGCCAACTGTTAGTTTTTAATCTTCCTTCAACATATACGGGCATTCCTTTTTTTAATCTGTCATTACATCTTTCTGCCTGGTCGCCCCATACAATTATAGGAACATAAGTCGGCTCGGAATCTTTCCATTCTCCCGTAACCTGATCTTTTATTCTGCTACTGATAGCAATATCAAATCTGCAAACGGATTTTGATGTTGTTGTTCTTTTTAGTTCAGGATCTCTGGTTAATCTGCCAACTATTATAACACTATTCTGTTGCGGTATCTGATACACTTGTTGGTTCTGCATTTTCTTTTTCCTCTTTTTGTTCTTCAACAGCAGGTTCTACGGTTTCTTCTTTTTTCTCAACAACTTTTTTTGATTTTTTTACAATTTTTTTCTTTTCTTCAACTTTTACGGTTAAAAATCTGATAACACCATCGTTAACTTTGAAAAAGTTTTCTAACGGAAGAATTGCCGAACCGTTAGCTTCAAATTCAACATAAACATAAATTCCTTCACGAAATTTGTTGATGTTGTAAGCAAGTTTTTTCTTTCCTAATTGTTGAAGATTCTTGATTGTTCCACCTGCAGTTTCAATTAACTTTGAAACTTTAGCAACTATTTCTTCTACTTTTGTAGAATCAAGTTCCGGTGAACAAATGAAAGTACATTCGTAACTCATTGATACTACCCTCCTTTTTGGTTTTCTGTTATTACTAACAGCTTAGCCCTTTTTCAAGAGCAAAGTCTTAATACATAAGTATACATGTTTTTTTTTATTTTTGCAACACACACACACCAACACACACAATATGGTGCCTGTATTAAGAATGGAAGGGATAGAAACGGAAACCGAATTGCTACGGCAAATAGGAAAACGGATTTTTTTTATGGATTGCCACGAAAATACTCCCGAAGTTTGCCAGTTAACAAGTCCTAAATTGATTATTTTTTTAAGAAATAGCGACGAAAGGACTTGACTTTTTTTTAAAAAAATAT
>ONUQ01000170.1 GCA_900321055.1 uncultured Elusimicrobia bacterium | reverse complement strand
ATAAATATCCCAAGGAAATATAAATTTTGTTTTTTCCGTATCGGTATTGTCACCGATAATACTAATACAATAAGATTTTGAAAGTTTGTAATTTTCCAAAAAATATTTTACAGAATTTTTTGAAAAAGATAAATTATTGATTTTTGTTTCTATGGGAATAATTTTTTGTTTATCTTTTATAATAAAATCTATTTCTTTTTTACTTTGTGTTCGCCAAAAATATACATTTTCTTTTTTATACTTTTTTAACAGTTCCGAAAAAACGGAAGTTTCAAAAACATTTCCTATAACTTCTTTTGCCAACATTTTTAGCCACAACATAGAAAGTATTCCAGCATCATAAAAGAAAATTTTGGGCATTTTAAACAATTCCGAACGGATATTATTGTGATATGGCGGAACAAGTTTTATGATGTATGTTGCTTCTAAAATAAACAGATATTCTTCTATAGTTTGGCGAGCAAGTTTTGTTGTATTTGAAAGTTCGTCAACATTTAATAAATTTCCGCTTTGTGTTACCAAAACCTGAACCAATTTATTAAACCTGTCTATATATTTTACATTTGCCAAATCTCTAATATCTTTGTTTATATAAGTATCTATTATTTGTTGCAGATAAGTTTCTTTTTTTTCTATTTCGTTTGTTAAAACTATTTTCGGATATCCGCCGTATAAAGAGAATTCTTTATACAACGATGTTAAACTTTTTATTATAAATTCGTTTGTTATTTTTTTAGTTAAGTCTGTTTTTTGTTCTTTAAATATTAAAAACTCCTCAAAACTTAAAGGAAAAATTTCAAAATCTACCGTTCTGCCTACCAAAGAATCTTTAAATTTTTTCTTTATATTGAAACTTGAAGAACCCGACACTATAAGTTTTATGTTTTTATAATGATCGTAAGTTATTTTTAATAAAGAGACGGATTTGATAAATACTGAACTTCATCTATAAATATGTAACAGTTATCTTTTTGATTTTTTATTATTCCTTTTTGCTGAAGAAAAGATATTATTTCTTCTATTCCGTCATTACATATTGACAGAAATCTGCTATCTTCCAAATCAAAATAATATTTAGGTATTTCTATTTTTTCATACAACATTTTCATTATAGTCGTTTTACCTACCTGCCTTGCACCATGCAGAACTATAATGTCGTCTGTTTTTATATATTTGTTAATGTTTTTTATAACACTTCTTTCTATCATAAATCATAGTATATATTAAATATTTCTTAAAGTCAACTTTACAAAATATTCAATAATTTGTAAAGCAAGAAATAATTGACAGGTAGCTGAGAAACCGAGAGGATATAACGGCAGATGAGATATGAGGACGAAAAAATTTTCTTTTCTTAGCTGATAAGCTGATAGATTAAAACGATAGTTGAAAAATGAGAATGACAAACGGAGTTGGATTGCCAAGGCAACAAGTTGCCTCGCAATGACGACGAAAGGCAAAAAGAAAAGGCAAAAGACAATGACAACAACAACGATAAACGACAAGAAACGACAAACGACTGAAAAACAATCCTATGTGCCGTCACTGCAAGACCGAAGGTCGTGGCAGTCTATGAAATAATAAACAACAACAACTAAACGGCAACGACTGGATTGCCACGAAAATTTTTCAAATTTTCTCGCAATGACAAAAAAGTGGAAAACGGATTTGTTTTCAAATATATTCTTTTACAAAACATCCTTATATTCTTCTTTGTTTTCCATAACCTTTTTCGCATAAGAACATATCGGTACAATTTTCATATTTTTTAATCTTGCCTGTTCAACAACTTTGTTTAATAATCTTTTGGCAACTCCCTGCCCTTCAAAGTCGGTGCGAACTCCCGTATGAACAATATTCCATTTATTCTCACAAACATCAAATTCACATTCGCCAATCAAGTTTCCGTCTTTGTAAGCAACACTTCTGTTTAAACTTTCTTCAAATACAATAGAAATTGAATTTTTCAATTCATATTGTAATGCTTTAGACGGGCACATATCAATTATCTTAGCTATTTCTGTTGCCGGAGCTTTTGACAAATCAATCCAAGGTTTTTGGTTAGGATTAAACACATCTTTGTTTCCTTGAAAACATTTCCCCGCATGTTGACACAATTTTGGGTTCCAAAACACCTTAATATCATCGTTTTTATAAGTTATATATCTTTGCTTTTTATTTTCTTTTTTATTATCCATTGTTTTTTCTCTTAACAGGCGATATT
>ONUQ01000133.1 GCA_900321055.1 uncultured Elusimicrobia bacterium | reverse complement strand
CCCTCAGCCCCGGCTCTTTTAAGTGCAGGAATAACTTTTTTTACTATATTTTCTTCAACTATAACTTCCAATGCTATCCAATTTTTATCACTTAAATTTGAAATAGTAGGCTTTTTCAAAGCAGGCAATATTTTTTCAACTTCAGGCAACTTTTTAGAAGGCACATTCATTTTTAAACCAACCATACCTTCTGCATTCAATGCTCCTTGCAAAAGTATGGAAAGATTTTCTATTTTTTCTCTTTTCCAAGAATCTTTCCAGGCATTAGCATTTGCAATAAGCCTTGTTGTAGAGGACAGGAGTTCTTCAACTATTCTTAAATTGTTTGCTCTAAGAGAAGAACCTGTTTCCGTAAGTTCAACAATAGCATCAACTAATTTTCCGGCTTTAGCTTCGGTTGCACCCCAAGAAAATTCTATATTTGCTTTAACTTTATTTTTTGCAAAATATTTTTTTGTATAGTTTAAAAGTTCCGTAGCAATCCTTTTACCCTGTAAATCTTTTATACTTTTAACTTTAGAATCGTTAGGAACCGCTAAAACCCATCTTACAGGTCTAAAACCTGACTTTGCATATCTGAGTTCACAAACTTCTTTAACTTTTGCACCTGTTTCACATATCCAATCAAATCCCGTAAGCCCTGCATCAAATACTCCATCTTGAACATATTTTGCCATTTCTTGCGATCTTACCAACATAACTTCTATCTCGTCATCGCTACAAGTAGGAAAGTACGATCTGGAAGAAACATTTATTCGTATACCTGCTTTTTTAAATAATTCAACGGTTGATTCTTGTAAGCTACCTTTTGGAAAACCTAATCTTAATTTTTTCATTTTAATTTTTCTCCTTTAAAATGATATACAATATTTCATATTTTTAATTATTTGTCTGCAATAAAACTTGGAATATATTTTCCAAATGCCGGACAAGATATTTTAGATAAATTTGAAACTACAGAAACATTTTTAACTTTAGTTTCTATTTTATTTACACAAGCATCTATACTGGGAATTATAACATTCGCAGATAGTATAAACCACAAAAATATCCCCAAACATGCTCCGGCTAATTTATCAAATAAGGATAAATATAAAAACTTAGCTATTTTGAAAACAAAAATACCAACTAAAAATATTATTACGGCAACTGCAACAAAAACAAAATAATAATTTATGCCGACTTGGTACGGATAACTTTGTGCTAATATTAGTGCAAAAAATCCGGCAACTACGGCAAAAAAACTTTTAATAATTCCGGTATAATACCCGATGTACAGCAAAAACAATAGCAGTACAATTATACTAACATCCGTTAAAAAACTTAGCATACGGTATGAATAATTATTCCACTAGCCAATTTTGGAAAAAAGTAAGTTGACTTTTGTGGCATATTTTCATTATTTAATGCAATTTCTTTTATAGATTCTACCGGTGTTGCAGGAACCATAATTGCAATTTTATTTGTTTTTTTAGCCAATTCTACCGCTTCATTTTCATCTTTCACATAAACATATTTATCGGCAGAAACCTGTTCTTTCGGTATCAATATGTTATGCAATATACTTACACCTAAATTTCTAAAAGCATCACAATTTTCCGGCATAGCTTTCTTTAATAATTCCGTATCTTTTACAACTAATGTTCTATAATTTCCGTCTTTATACACCATAATAGGTTGAACCGTTTCTTTTTGCAACTTTAAAAATTCTTCTTTAGGTAAAACATTAAAATATTTTTCAATATTTTCTTCAAGATTTTTTGGTTCTTCAATAACTCTGTGTGTAGGCCAAATTGAAATACCATCATCTTCCATCGGACATAAAAAAGCAAGAACATATCCGTACTCTTTTGTATCGGAGAAATTTGAATCTTTACCTTTTATGTATTGCAAATAATTCCATGAAGTTTCGTATCTGTGATGACCATCGGCAATGAATGTTTTTTTATCTTTCAAACAATTTTCAACTTCTTTAACTATTTCTTCAGAACTTACAACCCAAACTTTATGATTAGTTTTTTCATCATCCGATGCAACGGATGTCGGCTTTTTTGCAGAAATATCTTTACACAAATTAACAATCTTACCGTTGTCATCGTTAAATAATAAAAATATCGGGCTTAAATTTGCTTCTACAGCCTTTAAAAGATTTAACCTGTCTTCTTTCGGAGCAGAAAGAGTTTTTTCGTGAGCTTTTACCGCACCACCGTGAGGATTTTCAATTTTTAATGCGGCAAAAAAACCTCTTCTCACCATTTTTACACCATGGTCTATAAATTCCTGCTCATAAAAATAAAGTGCAGGTTTATCCTCTTTTATCAAGACACCTTCAGATAACCATTCTTTAAACAAAACACTTGCCTGTTCATATTTATTTTTTGTTCCCTGTGCATCCGACAATTCAAGTTTTACCATATTATATTGAGATTTTTTCTTTAATTCTTCTTTTTGCTCGGGACTTATTACATCATAAGGAGGACATATCTCGTTTGTAATATTTTCTTTTGAATATCTGACACCGTTAAATGCTTTTATAATAGCCATTTTATTTACTCCTTAAATTCAAAATATTACTAATTCTACATAATAATTCGGTATGTTGTCAAAGAAACAAATAAACAGACAAATAACAAATTTTCGTTATTTTATCATTGATTATTTTTATTTATAATCGTATCCTTTTTATCTGCCGATTTTGTCGGATAATTTGCAGTATAATGTGCACCTCTGCTTTCTTTTCTTGCCATTGCGGATTTTATTATTATTTCGGCAACATCTACTATATTTTTTATTTCCAAAAGTTCCATACTAACCTTGAAATCTCTAAAATGTTTTTTAACTTCTTCTTTAATAAGTTTTAGCCTTTTTTGTGCCATCAAAAGCCGTTCATCCGTTCTGACAATACCGACATAGTTGGACATAAGCCTTCTGATTTCTTCCCAATTGTGCAACATTATGGTAGGATCGCCGTTGCCGGTACTTTTATTAACAAATTTTTTTATCTTTTCATTTATTGTAATATTTGGCAACATTTCTTTACTTTTTTGATATGCAAAGTGAGCAAAGACCAAACCGTCCAACAAAGAATTAGATGCAAGCCTGTTTGCTCCCTGTAATCCGTTACAGGCATTTTCACCGATAGCAAACAAGTTTGATACAGATGTTTGCCCATACTTATCCGCTTTTATTCCGCCACAACAATAATGTGCGGCAGGAACAACCGGTATCATATCTTTTGCCATATCTATAGAATAAAATAAACACTTCTTATATATGTTAGGAAACCTTTTAACTATAAAATCTTTTCCCCTATGCCTTATATCCAAATATACAAATTTATCTCCGTTTTTTTTAAGTTCAATATCTATTGCTCTTGAAACTATATCTCTCGGTGCTAAATCTTTTAATTTATGGTATTTATGCATAAACGGTTCACCTTTCTGATTTTTAAGTATCGCACCTTCACCTCTGACTGCTTCCGAAATCAAAAAAGATTTTGCTGCAGGATGATATAAACATGTAGGATGAAATTGAACAAATTCCATATCGGATATATCTGCTCCGGCTCTATATGCCATAGCAATTCCGTCTCCCGTTGCTATATCGGGATTTGATGTATACAAAAACACTTTCCCTATTCCGCCACAAGCAAGAACCGTAACTTTAGCTAAAAAAGTTTCAACTATGGATTTGTTTGTATCATATACATAAGCTCCGCAACATTTTTTGTTTTCATCAACAATCAAATCTATTGCCATATTATCTTCATATATATTTACATTTTGAGCTTTTCTAATATTGTCTACCAAAACTTTTTCTATTTCTTCACCCGTAATATCTCCACAATGAAGAATTCGTCTTTTACTGTGTCCGCCTTCCAAACCGAGTTCAAATTCCGAATTGTTGCAATCTTTTTTTGCAAATACCATTCCCATATCCATCAATTCTTTTATTCTGTCAGGAGCAGATTTAACGGCAATATCTACTATTTGTTTATTACACAGTCCGTCACCTGCAATAAGTGTATCTTGTATATGCTCTTTGAAAGTATCATTTTTATCAGTCACACAAGCAATACCGCCTTGTGCTTTACCTGTAGCAGAATCAAACAATTTCTTTTTAGTTATAAGCGAAACAGTTCCGGTTTTGCATGCTTTTAAAGCAAAACTAAGACCTGCTATTCCGCTTCCTATAACTAAATAATCAGCTTTTATCATTTTATTTTTACTCTATATTAAACCATCAAATAAATTAAACACATATCTATTTACGGTTATCAACCGTTAATTTACAAATATTTATAGCTATTCTATTTTTCGCAAACCATATTATCTATAAGACGAACATTTCCAACTTTAACCGCAACAGCAATTACAATATTTTTATCCGAATCCGTAACTTCCCGTAAATTTTGAGAATTTCTTAATTCAATATAATCTATTTTACCGTTAGGAATTTTTAAAATATTTTCTTCCACGGCCGACTTTATATCTTTAATACTTTTACCTTCGGCAAACAACTGTTTGGCCAAACATAAAGATTTATATATTCCCGTTGCTTGAACTTTTTCTTCTTGTGATAAATATGTATTTCTGCTGGACATTGCAAGTCCGGACTCTTCTCTAACTATCGGACATCCTACAATTTCAATATTAAAATTTAAATCTTCAACCATCTGTCTGATAATTGTGTACTGTTGATAATCCTTTAAACCGAAATATGCTCTTTGAGGCATAGCTATATTGAAAAGTTTTGCAACTACAGTACACACACCTTGAAAATGTGTCGGTCTTGTAACACCACACATTATTTTTGATATGTTATTATTGTAAATATATGTTGAAAAATTTTTATTATACAAAGTTTCGTTCGTAGGCATAAATAAAAAATCTACTTTGTTATCCTGACAAACTTGTATATCTTTTTCTATCGGTCTGGGATACCTTTCATAATCTTCATTCGGACCAAATTGTATGGGATTTACATATACGGAAACTACCGTAATATCATTTTGTAAAACGGATTGTTTCATTAAAGAAATATGCCCATAATGTAATGCCCCCATTGTAGGAACAAGCCCTACAGTCTTTCCTTCTTTTTTTAATATTTCTATATTTTTCCGTAATTCTTCCGGATTATTTATAATTTTCATTTGTATATATTCTCCTCTTGTGGAAAATTTCCTTCTTTAACTTCTTTACTGTACTCTTTTGTAGCATCTTGAATAATTTGTGCCAAATTTGCATATTTTTTTACAAATTTCGGTGTAAAATCCTGAAACATTCCAAGAAAATCGTCACTAACCAAAACTTGTCCGTCACAATATCTGCCTGCACCTATACCTATGGTCGCAATTTCTAAATGTTGTGTAACAAACTTTGCTACCTGTTCGGGAATACCTTCAAGAACTATCATAGATACGCCGACAGATTGTAATAACAAAGAATCTTCCATCAACTTTTTCTGAGATTTATCATCTCTACATTGAACTTTAAATCCTCCAATCTTATTTATTGATTGCGGCATAAGCCCTAAATGACCAACAATTTTTATACCTACAGATATTATTGATTTTATAGACTCTAGAATTTCAACACCTCCTTCAAGTTTAACCATATCTGCACCGCAATCCATAAGTTTTTTTGCATTTTCTAATGCTAATTTCGGATTATCTTCATAAGATTTATATGGCATATCGGCAACAACTACAACTTTTTCT
>ONUQ01000157.1 GCA_900321055.1 uncultured Elusimicrobia bacterium | reverse complement strand
TTAAATAAATATATTAAGCAAGGGTGCTTAAAGATTTAGTTCTTTGTGCACCCTTGTCTTTGTGTAAAAAAATTAGTATATTTTGTTTAGTTTCAAAGCTAATTTGTATATAAAATTATACAAAACCTACTTTGGAGGTGCTTTATGAATAAGCAAAATTTGTTTTTAGTATGTCAGAAACAAATATCCGGTAAAATAAAGGCACTTCTATCACTATCTGCAAATCCTTTTTTAATCACTGAAATAGGTAATTCGGGAAATGAAGCATTAAGAAAAATCACTCAACTTATACCTGATGTCGTTATCACGGATTATTCTTTATTGGATATGAATGGTTTTGACTTTGCCATAAAATTAGAAGAGTTAAAAATATGTCCGACAATAATTCTTGCTAATCCGTTTCAAAGTGATTATATTGATGAACTAAAAAAAGATTCATTAAACATATTTTGTATAACAAAACCTATAAAAAAGCAAGTTTTAACACACACACTGGAGTTGGCAGTAAGATTATCTCATAAATTTCATGCTATAGAAGAGAAAATTTCAAATCTTGAAACACAAATTGAAGAAAGAAAAAATGTTGACAGAGCCAGAGGAATTTTAATGAAAAAATTTAATATGGATGAAAATACTGCATATAATAGTATAAGAAAAAAATCTATGGATTCCGGAAGAACAATAAATGACATAGCAAAAACGATAATAAAGATGTTTGAGAAGTTTAAAGAGAAAGAAGAGTAAAAACAACAGCTTATAAGTTGAGAAGGTGATAAGCTGATAAAGTTAAAAAAAATAACTTATCAGTTAAGAAAAACTAAGTTTTTCGTCCAATCTTATCAGCCAATCAGCTAAAAAATACGGAGTATTTTTTAAAATGATAAACAACTTGAAAAGGAAAAAAGCGGTATTAGAATTATCTAACGGAATGAAGTTTGAAGGTAAATTAATCGGTTACGATGCTGCCGTAAGCGGTGAAATGGTTTTTAATACGGGTATGTTGGGATATAGCGAGTCAATGTCTGATCCTTCGTATATAGGACAGATATTAGTTTTTAGTTTTTGCCTTATAGGAAATTATGGAGTACCTAAATTAAATACAGAAAATTTTCTGCTGTCTTACGGACACGAAAGTTTTTCAATTAAAACTCAAGGAATAGTTGCTTCGGAAATTTTTGATGAATGTTACCATTATGGTAGCGGAATACCTATTGAACAATGGATGATAGAGCAGAAAGTTCCGGGAATTGTAGGTATAGATACTCGTTATTTAGTTCAAACAATAAGAAATACAAAAAATCTTTTTGGGTGGATAGTTCCTGAAGGTTGTAAAAAAGAAAATACAATAAAGAAATTTCCTTTTGTAGAAAACTTTAAAAAGGATGAATATATAGATCCTTCAAAATTTAATTTAATGCCAACTGTTTCTTGTTACGAAAGAAAAATTTTGGGAACAGGGAAAAAGAAAGTTGCTGTTGTAGATTGTGGTGTTAAATGGAATATTTTAAGAATGTTGGCAGATAAAGGTTGCCAAATAGAATTGATTCCTTGGAATACTGATTTTTCTACAATAGAGGCAGATGGTTGGCTTATAAGTAATGGTCCGGGAGATCCCAGAAACACAGGTGATTTGGTAGAAAAAGTAAAAGTTTTATTACAAGGAAATAAACCTATTTTAGGAATATGTTTAGGTCATCAAATAATTTCACTTGCAAGTGGAGCAAAAATAAAAAAGATGCCTTATGGACACAGAAGTCATAATCAACCGGTATTTATCATACCGGAACAAAAAGCTTTTATGACAAGCCAAAATCACAGTTATACCGTAGATGTTTCTACAATACCGCCGAATTGGAATTTATGGTTTGAAAATGCAAATGATAAAGGAGTTGAAGGCATAAAAAATAAAACAAAACCGTTTATGTCCGTACAGTTTCATCCGGAAGCATCCAGCGGGCCAAATGATACGGGTTGGATACTTACGGAATTTATAAAAAGCTTATAAGCTGAGAAGGTGATAAGCTGAAAAAGTTAAAAAAATAACTTATCAGCTAAG
>ONUQ01000006.1 GCA_900321055.1 uncultured Elusimicrobia bacterium | reverse complement strand
TATTTCTATATCTATAGGGCAATCTATACAATATTTGCATCCGGTACATGCAATTGCTCCGGACATTTTATATTCTTCCATTGCTTTTGCATATATTTGTTGTTCTTCTTCCGATAGAGGTTTGAAATTTGTAAATGTTTTAACATTGTCTTGTAAATGTTCCATATTACTCATTCCGCTTAAAACAGATAATATATCAGACATACTACCAACATATCTTAAACCCCAAGAAGATAAACTTACATCCTGATTTGCCTGCTTTAATGTATTTGCAGATGTTTCATTTAATGTTGAAAGTTGTCCGCCTCTTAAAGGATTCATTACTATTATTTGAAGACCGTTCTCTTGAGCTATTTTGTATTGTGTTTTTGCATCTACCATTTCCCAATCTATTGCATTTACTTGAAGCTGAACAAAATCCCATTTATATTTTTTTATAACTTCTTCCAATAATTTAGGTGTATCGTGAAAAGAAAATCCTAAATATTTAATTTTTCCTTCTTCTTTTTTCTTATTTAAAATATCATAAATATCGTATTTATTTAAAACATCGTAAGTATATGAATTTATGCTATGAGCCAAATAAAAATCAAAATAATCCGTTTGACACTTTTTCAATTGTTCTTCAAAAATTTGTTCTGCCTGTTGTTTACTTTGAATTATAGCTAACGGCATTTTATTTGCAAAATAAAAACTGTCTCTCGGATATTTTTTCAATGCCTTACCTATAGATTTTTCAGATTCTCCTCTATGGTAAAAATATGCCGTATCATAGTAATTTATTCCATGTTCCATTGCATAATCTACCATTTCTTCTACTTTTTTTTGATCTATATCCGTTTCTACTTCGTTTATAATCGGTAGTCTCATTGCACCGAAACCCAAAAGAGAAATCTCTTCTTTTTTGCCTTTTAAAAATGTTCTTGTTGCAATTTTATCGGATAAACTCTTTGTTACAGTTGCTACTTTTTTACATGCTGATAACACTACCGCACCTATTGATGTAAAAACTACCGACTTTAAAAACTGTCTTCTGTTCATAAAAATCCTCCAAATTTCGTGACACCCGAATACATATATGGACTAAAATTTTGAAAAGTAAAAAATTCTATTTCTTTATCCGTTCATCAATTAATTCTCTACTTCTCCATATTATACCACTTTGAAAAGCTCTAATATCAATTATTTCTTTATAAACTTTTTCCGAACTCATATACTTTTTTAGGATAATCGGTTCTGTTTATTGAACCTGCCGTCCATACTCCCGGAACAATAAATCTGCCTGCATCTTTCCATCCGAGATAATCCAATAAAACATCATAATGTATTCTAATAGGTTGTTCATCATGACTTGAATTGTTGGCATAAGTCATAAAAAGAGCTGCCTTTTTAGGAACATGAATTTGACCGTTTATTGCATAAAATCTGTCTATAACGGCTTTAAGTTGTGCAGATATACCGAAATAATACATAGGTGTTACAAAAACAACCAAATCAGCATCAACAATATGTTCTCTTACAAAATTAAAGTCATCGTTAAATACACAAGGTCCGTCCATTCCGCACTTGTTACATCCGATGCAGGGATGAACATTCTTAAATGCACTGTCAAACCTGAATACTTTATGTCCTTTTTCCGTTGCACCTTTTATAAAATTGTCTGCCAAAATATTTGAGTTACCGTTTTTTCTCGGACTGCCGGTTAAAACCAAGATTTTCATTTTTTTATTCTGTGCAGTTGATGTACTTGAAAAAGCCGATTGTTTAAAAATTGCACTTCCGGCAAGTACTCCCGTAGCTAACAATGAATTTTTTATAAAATCTCTTCTATCCATTAAAGAATACTCCTTTACTTTAGTTTGTTATATTCTTTATCGGTAACTTTTTCAAGCCATTCGGTTGATGTTTCAGTACCGTCAATTTCAACGGCTAAATGAGAAAACCAACTGTTTGGAGCTGAACCATGCCAATGTTTAACATTTGCAGGAATATTTATAACATCTCCGGGGTTCATTTCTATCGGTTCTTTTCCCCATTCCTGATAATATCCTCTTCCACCGATTGCAATTAACATTTGCCCGCCACCGGATTTAGCATGGTGGATATGCCAATTATTTCTGCAATTAGGTTCAAATGTAACATTAAAAATCTTTACTTGTTTTGTTGATACAGGTGCAAGATAACTTTTTCCTACAAAATATTTTGCATAAGCGGTATTTGGTTCACCTATGGGAAACATTATAGTTTGTGAATATTTTTCTTTTTCCGTTGATGCTCCTGTATTGTCGTTCCATACTTCTTTGGCTAAATTGAAAGTTGCCCATGCCTTAGGCCAACCTGCATAAAATGCAGTATGAGTAATTGCTGCCGAAATTTCTTCTTTTGTAATGCCGTTATTTTTAGCATTTTGAAGATGATATTTTAAAGAAGAGTCTGTTATTCCCTGTGCCATTAAGGCAATAACAGTTATCAAACATCTTGTTTTAAGAGCTAAATCTTTGTTGTTCCAATTTTCCCCAAATAAAATATCATCATTAAAATGAGCAAATTCAGGTGCAAACTGCCCCAGACTGTCTCTTCCTGCCGTTTGAACAATTTTTTGATTTTTCATAGTTTTATCTTCCTTTTTTGTATTACCTGCAAAGCAAATTCCGTTTACTGACAAAAATAATGTAATAACATAAACTACTGTTTTTTTCATAAAAATATCTCCTTATATTTTTTTATTCTACAATAACTTTTTTATACAAGAATATGCCAATTCATAAATGGTATGATAAGTATAACCTACTTTTGCTTTTTCCATTGCCTTTTTTTGTTCCGTATTTACTATTGCATAAGGATATATACCATATACAAACGGAAAAAAAGAATAAACGAACTCCCGTACCTGTGTATTTGTATATTCCGGACAAAATTTTTTTATAATTTGTGAAACCAATTTTATTGAATTGCCGAAAGATACTTTAAATTCGGTAAGTATTTCAGGACGACTGTTTGCTTCCATATCAAAATGATTCATACTTACAAGTTTTAACATTTGTTCTCTTTTTTCAAGTGATTTTGCTATTTCTTTGGCAATATTATCTTTTGAAAGTTTTTTATTCTTTTCAATTATTTCGGTTAAATCTTTGTTCCAAAGGTCATATTCTTTTTTTGTTAATGTAAGAAAAATTTCTTCTTTTGTATGAAAATAATTATAAATTGAAGTTCTTGTAAATGTTGTAGACTTGGCTATAACTTTCATTGTGATATCTTTAAAGCTCATCGTTTTGTAAAGTTTTTCACAGGCATTAACAATTTCTTCTTTTCTTGTTTTTATTAACTCTTTTGAACTCAACATATTTACACTCCGTTTTTTTTCTTTTCCTTACATCTGTTCTTCCATACTTCTATCGTTTAAAATTTCTATCTATCAAATTGCCTCCGGCAATTTTTATTTCTTTATAAACTTATCATCGGATTTTGGAATACCGTTTACATCTTTGACATATCTTTCAACTTTCATGTGTAAATCGTATTTATTCCTGAGTTCGGCAATTTTTCCCATCATAGGTGAAGCATGATGAACATCAAGCGCTTGTTGGCTTTCCCAACTGTCTATTAAAAGAACAGTGTCTTTACTGTTTGCAGGGTAAAAATATTCGTATCTTATATTTCCCTTTTCTTTACGAACAGCATCCGC
>ONUQ01000067.1 GCA_900321055.1 uncultured Elusimicrobia bacterium | reverse complement strand
AGAGAGGGATTCGAACCCCCGGTAGGGAAACCCTACGCTAGTTTTCAAGACTAGTGCCATAAACCAACTCGGCCATCTCTCCAAACTAAAATTACAACAACAAGTCATATTATATATTTTTTTCAGAAATTTTACAACAGTTTGTAGAGGTTCAATACATATTGGACTTTTAGGAAGAGCAATAGGGTAGCATAAAAAAAAAAAAAAAATCCATAGGAGTAATGTAATTTAAACCCTTATGAACTTTTTTTTGTATTATACCAGTTTGTGCCCTGTTATAAAAATATTCTTATATTTTCTTCTTTCTGTTTATCAAATAGCATTTGAACTTTTAGCAAATACTTAATAAAATTGTAAAAATTGTATATAATACAGCAAATAGATTTTGAGAGATTTTAGATATGAGTTATGCAGTTGCAATAGTATACAATCATTTAAAACCGATTACAAAACAATATTGTAATAAAATATCAGGTTGGCTAAAAAGCAGAAATATAAAAGTTAAAAATATTTCTTACAATATTAAAGTAAATCCAAAAGTTGATTTTATAATTTCTCTTGGTGGCGACGGAACTATATTAAGAACAAGCAGACTTGTATCAAAATATTCCATTCCGATAATCGGAGTGAATTTGGGAACTCTTGGATTTTTGACAGATGTAGATATGAACAGTGTTTTTGTTTCATTGGAAAATATTTTAAACAACGGAATTGATTATGAAGAAAGAATGATGTTGGATATTGAAATTGAAACAAAAAATAAAATAATAAAGACAACGGCTTTAAACGATTGTATATTGAGATCCGTATATAACGGAAGGTTGATATCCATAGATGCTTTTGTAAATAAAAAATTTGTATCCTGTTATAAGGGGGATGGTGTCGTAATTGCTACACCTACAGGTTCTACGGCATATTCTTTAGCTTTATCAGGACCTATAATTTATCCTACTTTATCACTGTTTATAATAGCTCCGATATCACCGCATACACTGACTCACAGACCTATGATATTAGATTGTAAAAATATCTTGGAATTTGTTTCTACGGATAACAACAGAAAATCGGATTTGGTTGTTTCTATTGACGGACAAGAAAATTATGTTCTAGAAAAAGATAAAAAAGTTAAAATAAAAATGTTTTCAAAAAAAGCTAAACTTATTAGAGATAAAAAATATTCTTATTTTGATACACTTAAAACTAAATTAAAATGGGGTGTTTAATTGATTACATCTTTGAGCATTAAAAATTATGCATTAATAGAAAATCTTAATATGGATTTTAAAAACGGACTTACCGTTATTACGGGTGAAACCGGAGCCGGAAAATCAATAATTATTGATTCCATAGATTTATTGTTAGGTCAAAGAGCAAGCACGGGAATAATAAGAACGGGTGCAAACTCTTGTATACTTATTGCCACATTTGATATATCAAAAAATATTAATGTGAAAAATATTCTATCCGATTTATCCATAGATAGCGAAAATGAAATAATTATAAGAAGGCAAATAGATTTATCCGGAAAAAGTAAGGCTTTTATAAACGATATTCCCGTAAGTGTAAACAGTCTTTCAAATATAGGAAAATATTTAGTTGATTTTTATGCTCAAAATAAAAGTAATATGTTGTTTGAAGAAAATTATCAAAGACAAATCGTTGATAATATTGCAGGTAATGATAATTTGCTTAAAAAATTATCGGTTAAATATGATGATTTAAAAAGGTTACTTTCCAAAAAAGAAGATATAGAAAAATCCAATACGGATAGAGAGAGAATGTTAGATTTATATAAATATCAAATACAAGAGATAAACAAAGCAAATTTAAATGCTGATGAAGAAGAAACAATAGAGAAAGAATTACCAAAACTTAAAAATGCGGAAAAAATACAAACCGTTACCAAAGAAATGATTTCAATATTGTATAAACAGGATAATTCAATAATTGATAATCTTTCAATAATAAACAAACAAATTGACTTGTTGCAAAAGTATGGAATAAATGTTGATAATATTTCAAAAAATATAAATTTATCAATTAGTCAGCTGGATGATGTTTATAGAGAAACGGAGGAAATATATAGCGGTATAGATATTACTCCCGAAGCATTGGATTCAATGTTGGAAAGGCAACAATTGATAAAAAAATTAAAATCAAAATACGGAAAAACCGTTAAAGAAATTATTGATTACGGTTTTGATTTGGAAGATAAAGTAAAAACTCTTGAAAATTACGACATAAACATAGAAAAACTTCAAAAAGAAATTGATGAATTATTAAAAGAAATTACAAGAATCTGTGAACAAATATCAAGCAACAGAACAAAAGTTTCCAAGAATATTTCAAAAAAAATCGTATCTGAACTTGAAGATTTAAATATGAAAAATTCTCAGTTTGAAATTTCGTTGGAAAAAACGGAAATAACCGGAACGGGGTTTGATAAAGTGCAGTTTATGTTTAGTGCAAATAAAGGAGAAAAACTTTATCCCATAGCTCTTGTTGCTTCAGGCGGAGAAATTTCAAGAGTAATGTTGGCATTATCTACGACAATATCAGAAAATTATAATGTTGATACAATAATTTTTGATGAAATTGATACAGGAACAAGTGGAAAAACAGGAGATAAAATCGGAAAAAAATTAAAGAGTTTATCTAAAAACAGGCAAATTATTTCAATTTCACATTTAGCACAAATTGCATCAAGTGCGGATACACATGTAAAGATATATAAGGAACTTCAACAAGATAGAAATATTACGAAAGCAAAAGTTTTAAATAAAGAAGAAAGAATAGAAGAAATTGCAAAAATAATTTCAGGAGCACAAATTACCGAACATGCTTTAAAACATGCGGAAGAAATGCTTAATTGTAATACATAAAATTAAAGGTTTTATCGGTTATATTATTGCTGAAAATGTTAAATTTAATATGTTGTCTTTAAGCAAATTTAAGCAAAAGACTTGACAAATCAGATAAAATCAGCTAGAATTGCAAATCAAACTAAGTTTGTTTAGTGGAAATATTTTATTTAAGGAGAACACAAATGAGTGTGAGGATTCGTCTACAGAGAATAGGAAGACCTAAAAGAGCTTACTACAGAGTAGTCGCTATCGATCAAAGGGCAAAAAGAAACGGAAAACCTATTGAAATTTTAGGGCAATACGACCCTGTATTGCAGGACAATAAGTTATCTGTTAAACAAGATAGGGTAGAGTATTGGTTAAAAAATGGTGCAAAGCCATCTGATACAGTGGCCAGCTTGTTGAATGCAAAAAAAGAAGTAAAAGAAGAAGTTAAAAATTAAAAATTTAAGAAGTTAAAAATT
>ONUQ01000142.1 GCA_900321055.1 uncultured Elusimicrobia bacterium | reverse complement strand
TGTGAAATATGGAAGATTGTCTTTTCTGTAAAATTGTAGCAAATGAAATTCCTACAAAAAAAATTTATGAAGATGACAAAGTTTTAGCTTTTGGGGATATTAATCCGCAAGCTCCTGTTCATATTTTGATAATCCCTAAAAAACATATTGCCGGACTGGATGATGTTAGAGAGGAAGATTGTGCTTTGTTAGGGCATATTCAGCTTGTTGCATCAAAATTGGCCGAAGATAATAAATTGTTTGACGGTTATAGACTTGTAAACAATTGTGGTATAGATGGTGGTCAAACTGTTATACATTTACATTATCATTTGCTTGGCGGTAGAACTTTTGGTTGGCCTCCGGGTTAAAATATAAGAAGTATAAGTCACAAAAAAAGGTGGTGTAAAATTCAATGGTTAGTGTTAAAGTTAGAGATGGCGAATCTATAGAAGAAGCAATTAGAAGATTCAAAAGAGAATGTGAACGAAACGGAATAATGCAGGAGATAAAAAAAAGAGAGTTTTATAAATCTCCGAGTGTTGTAAAAAAAGAAAAACTTGCTGAAGCTAAGAGAAAAATTCGTCGTAAAATGATGAAGGATAATAATTGGTCAAAATAGTCAATTATTTGATATTGTTTGAAATTTATTAAATAAAGGGGAATATTCGTTAATTGCTGGAATGTCCCCTTTGTTTATGTTTTTTGTTTGAAGAGGATTTGTATGAACTTAAAACAAATGTATGAATTCTTTATCCGCTCCGGAATAGAAAATGATCCAAGAGGTAAAGAAGAAGTTACAAGAATATTAGAAGAAAAAAATGAAGAATATAAATCTTTAAGTGATGCCAAGAAGAAAGATTATGATTTAGATATGTTAACTAATCCTTATGCTGATTCAAGAATTATTTTTGGAACCGGCAAAGAAGAAATAAAAACAGTTATGGTTGGTATAGATATAGAAACTCCGGAATTGTTACTTGCTAATCAGTTGATACTTTCTGGCAAAAAAATAGATGCTGTTTTAGGACATCATCCGAAAGGTAGAGCTTTTTCAACATTTCACAATGTTATATCCATGCAAGCAGAAATAAATGCAGCTCAAGGTATACCGATAAATATCGCAGAAAAATTGATTTCTTCAAGAATGGCAGAAGTAGGTAGAAGTGTTTCAGGAAGTAATCATCAAAGAGTTTATGATGCAGCAAGATTGTTAAATATACCTATGATGACTGCTCATACCGTTGCGGATAATCATGTAGAAAGTTTTCTTCAAACCAAAATAGATTCTTTAAAACCAAGATATATTAAAGATATAATGAATTTCTTAAATGATATTCCCGAATATAAATATGCAAAATCTTTTGGTAACGGACCTTATATTTTGTGTGGAAATTCAAAATCAAAGTGCGGAAAAGTTTTTGTTGATATGACAGGTGGAGCAGAAGGTCCGGTAGAAATGATGGAAAGGCTTGCCTGTGCGGGAGTAGGAACGATTGTTGGAATGCACTTTAGTGAAAGACACTTTAAAGAAGCACAAAAACAAAATTTAAATGTTGTAATTGCCGGACATATTTCTTCGGATAATCTTGGAATAAACCTGATGCTTGACGGATTGGAAAAGGAATATGGTATGATAGATTTTATAGAATGTTCAGGTTTTAGAAGATTTAGAAGATTTAGAAGATAATGTCTATACCGGATCAAGTAATAGAACAAATAAGAACAGCTTCGGATATTGTGTCAGTAATAGGTGATTATATTCCTGACTTAAAAAAGGTCGGTAGAAATTTCAAGTGTTGTTGTCCTTTTCATACAGAAAAGACACCTTCATTTATTGTTAGTCCCGAAAAGGGAATTTTCAGGTGTTTTGGTTGTGGTGTTGCCGGAGATGTTTTTAAGTTTATAATGCTCATTGAAAACATTAGTTGGATAGAAAGTGTTAAAAAACTTGCAGAAAAAAACGGAATAGCAATACAAGAAACTTTTAATGAAAAATATTCTGTTTCAGAGAAAACAAAAATATTTGAATTGTTGGAAACTACTGCAAGATTTTATAACAGATGTTTGTCAGATACAAAGTCTGCTTCTTTTGCAAGAGAGTATATTAAGCAAAGAGGAATAACAGATGATACTATCAGAAAATTTATGATAGGATATGCTCCGAAAGGAAAATTGCTTGAATCTGCAACCAAAAAGGGTTATTCTTATGAAATGTTGGTAAAAGCAGGTCTTTTTACAAAAGCGGATTTGAGTAACACTTTTGAATATATGTCGGAGAGATTGGTTTTTCCGATATTAGATGTTCAAGGAAGAGTTGTTGCTTTTGGAGGAAGAACTTTAGGTAACAGTAAAGCAAAATACTTGAATACTCCGGAAACAATTGTGTATTCTAAATCATCTAATTTATATGGATTGTATCAAACTTTACCGGAACTAAGAAAAGAAAAATCCATAGTTGTTGTAGAAGGTTATATGGATGTAGTTATTTCACAACAATATGGAGTTTGTGGTGCTGTTGCCCCGTTAGGAACAGCTTTTACACAACAACAGGCAAAACTTATAAATAGATATGCTGATAATATCACATTGTTGTTTGATCCCGATGATGCCGGTAGAACTGCAACACAAAAAGCATTAGAAATTTGTGCAGAAAATAATATCTCTGTAAAAGTATCGTCTTTGCCGGATGGAGTTGATCCTGACGAATATTTATTAAAATATGGCAAAGAGGAATTTTATAAGTTTATAGGTACTAAGTCAAAGTCTGCAATAAATTTTGTTTTTGATATGGTTATGTCAAAAGTAAATGCTGATATTGCACAAGAAAAAGCAAAAGCTGTATCAATATTGTTAGATTTTATTAATAAAAATAAAAATATAATTGTGCAAAGAGAATATATTCATTTTATTGCACAAAGATTAAATATAGAAGAAGATGTTATATGGCAGGAATTTAAGAGAAAATCTATCTTAAAAACTAATGTTCAAGAAAATAAAGTAATAGGAAACAATAATATAAAAACAAGTTTTTCTTTAGAAGAAAAATTAATAGGTTTTTTATTAAATATATCTAATAGACAATATTTAAAAAAATTAGAAAAAGATTTTTTTACAGATGCTAATTGTATCGTTATATATAATTTGCTTTTGAAAAATAATAATATTTCCATAGCACAAATCTTGTCTGATTTAAATGATAAAAGACAAGAACAGTGGTTTTCTAAAATTGCAATTATAAGTGAACGAATAACAGCCGAAGATGGCAAGAATAATGAAAATTCTGTAGAAGAGTATGAAATTTTTAATATTCTATGTAAAGACATAGAATTAGAAAGAAAGAAAAAAGAAAGGAAAATTCTTGAAAAAGAAGTGTTATTGATGAATGAAGGAAAAATGGAAATAGATGTTTCTAAAATAAAAAAATATCGTCAATTGACACTACAAATTAAAGGATCAGGGAAAAATTAATGGCTAAAAATGAATTGTTTGAAGATTTAGTTTCTGTTGGAAAAAAACAAGGTTATCTTACTTATGATGAGATAAACAAAAAAGTTGCAGAAAAAGATTTAAGTTCAGATAAAATTGATAATTTTTTTATTCGACTTGCAGAGTTAGGTATCAAAATAGTGGATAAAGGTTCATCTGTAGCAACCCAAAATTCTTCTAAGAAAGAAAAAAATTTGCCTGAGACATCTGATATAATTGTAAAAAGTAATGATGAAGAGGAAATAAATCCGGTAAGAATGTATCTTACTGAAATGGCAAAGGTTCCGTTACTTAAAAGAGATGTTGAGGTTGAACTTGCTAAAAATGTAAATGAAAATGAAAAGAAACTTACACGAATAGTGTTAGAATCTCCTTTAATAATAAAAGAAATAAAAAATTGGTATACCTTAATTGAGCAGGAAGAAATGACTCCTAAAGAGCTTATGCCCAGAGGCAGAAAGTCAAGCAGTCAATTAAGAAATATGAGATTAAAAGTTAAAGAAGCCGTTAAAAGAATAAGTCTGTTAGAGAAAAATATTGCAAAGTTAGAAGCAAAGGCAACAGAGCCGGGTTTAGATGATAAGTCAAAAGCAAAAAATGAAGAAAAAATACAAAAAATCAGAAGTGAAATGATTTCTTTAATAGCAGGATTAAATATTAATCAAGATAAAATAAAAAGACTTATAAATAAAATAAAAATTACTGCAACAAAGTTAAATGATATATCCTCTGAACTTGAAAGAATAGAAAGAAAGTATAAAATGCCTATTGAAAAATTACAGGATTTGTATGCAAAATTTGTGTCAGGTAAAATAAGTGCGGCAAATTTTAAAAAAATGTCAGGCGGACTGGTAGCCGTTAATATGGCAGAAGATATAGAATATATTAAAAGTTTAATATCAAAACAAAAACATATCAAAGACGGAATTTCTATTTCTTCAAAAGAATTGGTAGAAACAGATAGAAAAATAAGGGATTTAGAAGAACTTATTCATAGAGATAAAATGAAATTGATAGAAGCAAATTTCAGATTAGTTGTTTCTATTGCAAAAAAACATGTAGGTATTAGCAATTTAGAGTTATCCGATTTAATTCAGGAAGGAAATTTAGGATTATCAAAAGCAGTTGAAAAATTTGAATGGAAAAGAGGTTTTAAATTTTCAACTTATGCAACATGGTGGATAAGACAATCTATAAATAGAGCTATTGCAGATCAGGCAAGAACAATAAGAATTCCGGTTCACATGAAAGAGTTAATTTCTAAATTAACAAAATTGAAAAAGAAGTTGCAACAAGAACAGGGAAGAGAGCCTTTAATAGAAGAATATACTAAATTTTTAAAAATATCTTCGGATAGAGTAAGAAAAATTTTGAAAATGATGCAGGAACCTGTATCTCTTGCTACACCGGTTGGTGATGAAGAGGATTCTAAACTTGAAGATTTTATAGAAGATAAAAATAGTCCTAATCCGGTAACAAAAACATATCAGTACAGATTGCAATTGGAATTGGAAAAAGTATTAAACACTTTAACTCCCAGAGAATCTGAAATTATAAGATTAAGATATGGAATAGGAATCGGTTACCCTTCAACTCTTGAAGAAGTTGGAAAAAAATTTGGTGTTACAAGGGAAAGAGTAAGACAAATAGAATCAAAAGCTATAAGGAAGTTAAGATATCCGGGAAAATGTAAATCTTTAAAAGAATATTTAAGTTAAAATATAAAAAGAGAGAAAAAAATATGGTAAATATAATAATTTGTGGTGCTTGTGGCAGAATGGGTAGCAGTATAATAAATATGGCAAAGCAGGATAAAGATTTTAATATAATTGCCGGAACAGAAATAGATTCTTGTCCTTCAATAGGAAATAAAAATCCTTTAATAATAAAGTCCGGTGATATGGAACAATATATAAATACCGGGGATATTATTATAGATTTTACAATTGCAGAAAATACTATGAAAAATGTTGAAATTGCACTTAAAAAAAATGCAAAAATAGTTATAGGTACGACGGGGCTTAGTGAAGAAAATAAAGAATTTTTAAAACAAGCCGGAGAAAAAAATTCTATAGTTTTTGCTCCTAATATGTCAACAGGTATAAATTTATTATTAGATACGGTTGAAAATATTGCAAAGAAAATTCCTAACTATGATGTTGAAATCATAGAAATTCATCATAATAAGAAAAAAGATTCTCCTTCGGGAACGGCAATAAGACTTGCGGAAGCTGTATCAAGCGGACATAATAGAAGTTTAAAAGATGTCGGAGTGTACGGGAGATATGGAACACAAGCATTAAGAAAACCGGGGGAAATTGGAGTTCATGCCGTAAGATGTGGAGATGTGTGCGGAGACCATACGGTTATTTTTGCAAGTGACGGTGAACGAATAGAAATATCACACAAGGCAACATCAAGAGCAGGTCTTGTAGCAGGTGCATTAAGAGCTGCAAAATGGATTAATAATAAACCGGCAGGTCTTTACGATATGAGAGATGTTTTAGGTTTAAAGTAATTTTTAGTTTAAAATAAATAAAAAAGACACTTTGATAAACTTTTCAAGTGTCTTTTTTTATAGATTAAGTATGAATAAGAAAATATCAATATATTTATCACTTGGGTCTAATATAGGTAATAGAAGAAAAAATTTAGAATTAGCTGTTAAAGAATTGGAAAATAATAACATAAAATTAATAAAATTATCCTCTCTATATGAAACTAAACCTGTCGGACCAAAACAAAGAAATTTCTACAATATAGCAGGAAATTTTATAACAGATTTTAATCCTCAAGACCTTTTAAAAGTTATTAAAGATATAGAAAAAAAATTAGGTAGAAAAAAAACTTATCATTGGGGACCAAGAGTTATTGATATAGATATATTGTTTTACGGAACACAAATAATAAAAAGTGATAATTTAATAATTCCTCATAAAGAAATACAAAATAGAGAATTTGTTTTGGTTCCGTTAAAAGAAATATCTCCGGAATTTGTTCATCCGGTGTATAAAAAAACAATAACAATGCTACATAATATGCTATATAACAGTATGGATAGAAAATGCCTAATTGAAAGATAGTTATAAAATTGATAGAATTTAAGAAATTTAATGAGGGAGATAAAATTATGGAATTATTTAAAATGGCTAAAGAAGCAATGTCTCTTAGAAGCAAAGCTAAAGAGATGGAAAAAGCATTAAAAGCAAAAGTTGTTGACATAGATTACAAAGGTATCAAAATATCAATGAATGCTAAAAATGAAATAGTTAGTTTGACACTTCCTGAAGATTTTTCAGAAAACTCGGTTAAAAATATGGAAAAATTAATGTTTTCTGCTTTTGAATCAGCTATAAAAGAATCTCAAAAAGCTATGGCAGAAGAATCAAAAAAACTTATGGGTTCACTAAATTTCCCCGGACTAAGCTAATAAGTTTTCGTTTATATCAGTATTGTAGTTTAATATGATAAAAATATTGCATAGATATATTTTAAAGGAATTTATAGGTGCATTTGCTTTTGGACTTATAATTTTCTCTTCTATATTGTTATTAGACCAGATATTTCAACTCATTGATTTGTTTTTATCAAAGGGTGTAAGTTTTGGTTTAATATCACAATTATTTATACTTATATTACCAAATATTTTATCTTTAACAATACCTATGGCTATTTTATTTGGTGCATTGCTTAGCTATGGCAGATTTGCTGAAGATAATGAAATTACGGTTATGAAAGCTACTGGTATAACATACAAAACATTATCTATGCCTATAGTAGTTTTTGTTGTTGTTATGAGTTTTGGATTGATATATTTCAATCATTATTTATCACCGGCAACACATAAATATTTTAGAACTTTATACAAAAAAATTCTTATGGAAGCTCCTCTTGCAAAATTTAATGCTAAAACAATTACGGAAATAGCTCCTTATAAAATTTATGCCCATGAAGTAGACTCTAAAAACAATATTTTAACAGGGATAAATATTTATAAATTTGAGAAATTAGAAAATAAGAGTGAAGATAGACAAACAGACTATGTTCCATGGAGAATAGCGGCTTCTTATGGAACAATAGATGTGGATAAAAGTCTTGTTATTTTAACTTTATATGACGGATATTGGCAAAGGACAGATCCTTATGATTTTGATTCTATGATACATATGAATTTTAAAAGTTATAAATTTACAATTCCTATAGATTCAAATATAAAACTTTCTGATACAACTTTAAGAGAACTTACATCTTCACAAATTAGAAAAAAAATAAAAGAATTTCCCATGAATAGTTCTGAAAAGAATGTTTATACTAATGAATATTGGTTTAGATGGTCTGTTGCTTTAGCACCGATAGTTTTTGTTTTAATTGCAATTCCTATTGGTATAATGGCGGGGAAAGGCGGTAAAGCTATTGGTTTTGGTATGAGTTTAGGAGTTATTTTTGTTTATTATCTGCTTTTAGTTATATCAATGAATGTTGGGGAAAAAGGGTATGTTCCTTCTTGTTATATAATGTGGTTACCGAATTTTATTTTAGCAATAGCGGGAACAATTTTATTTAGAAAAATGTTGAAAAAATAAAATGATAAAAATATATACATACATTTCAAAACAATTTTTAAAACCATTAGTATTTATTTCTTTTGCTTTTGGGTTTGTTGTTATGATTTCTGAATTTTTTAGAGAAATGCGTACATATATGGAATTAAAAACTCCATTTTTTACTATAATAGAATATCTTTTATTAAATTTACCTTGGTGGATGATAGATGTTTTTGCCGTATCGGTTTTATTAGCATTGTTGTTTTCATTGGGGGAACTTGCAAAAAGAAATGAAATAATAGCACTAAAGGCTTCAGGTGTAAATTTATGGAGAATAATATCTCTTTTTATGATTTTGGGACTTTTTATCGGAATTTTTGACTTTTCTATGAGAGAATTTGTTATTCCATATACGATAGTTAAAGCTGAATATGTAAAAAAAATAAAAATAAAAAATAATAAAGATGACGATGTTCCAAAAGAACATAGAAATATAATAATAACTTTGCCCGGAAATGCCAGAATGTTCGTCGGATATGTAAATATAGAAAAAGAGTATATGAGAGATGTAATTGTAGATGAATATGATAATAATTACCATCTTAAGAAGAATATTATTGTTGGAGAAGGTTTTTATAAAAATGGCGGTTGGCTATTAAAAAGTGGTATTACAAGAACATTTGATGATAATAAACAATGGAATGAAGAATATTTTGAAAGTAAAATTTTTAGTTTTTCTGTTAAACCGAAAGATTTTGTAGTAAAAAATGTAAGGTATGAACAAATGAACTTAAAAAAATTTAAAAGATATATTCAAAAAAAACAAATGTTGGGGAAAAATACTTTAAAAGATGAAATAAAATATTATTCAAGATTTGCAAATATTTTTTGTCATATAATTGTTATGATGATAGGAATACCTTTTGCTTTAGGATTAGGAAATAAATTCGGGAAAATTATAAGTTTTACTTTCGCACTTATCTTTTCTTTTATATATTGGACAATTAGAGATGTATGTTTGAATTTAGGGGAAAATCAAATTGTTGATATTTGGCTTTCTGCATGGTTGCCAAATATTTTGTTTGGTATAGCAGGTGTTTATTTAATGTCAAAAATAAAAAAATAAAACAAGTTATAAATTAGCCCCTGCTTTTGCTAATTTATCTGCTAAATCATTTTTTTTATTTCCGGTATGACTATCTATTTTTCGCCAGATAATATTGATGTTTTTGCAAGAGTCTATTATTGTTTTATATTCTTGTGCCGGAATACTTTTTGGTTGCCATTTGCCCGTAGCGAAATATTCAATACCTAAATAATCGTAATTTATTCTTATTTTATTTATGTTATTAAGTTCACACCATTTTAAAACAAGTATAACAGAGTAAAGTTCTCCGCCAAATTGTCTTGTAGATGTATCATCTAATCTTCCGGAAAATTCTGTTACCTTTTTATCGCCAAGGAATACTACTGTGCCATATCCTGTTTTACCATCTATGTAAGACCCGTCAACAAAAGCTTCAAAAATTCCTGATGTTTCACTAAATGTTTGGAAACCGTTTATTTCATCCCAACATTTGTTTATTATATCAACAGAGGCTTTATCTTTTATATTTGTAGTAACTAATGAATAAGATTTTTTTGACGGTTTATAGTAAATACCTATTTTGCCTAACTTAATCAACTTGTTTTTTACGGATATTTGTAACAAATAATCTCTAAAACTACTATCATCAAAATTGGCAACAAAACCGTTGTTGTTCAATAGTGTTACAAATTTAATTCCAAATTGCTCTAATTCTTTTTTACACAGAGTCATAACATATATCCGAATTAATATAAAATAATAAGAAAGTTCTCTCCACTAATTTAACAATGTTCGTTGTGATGAGAACAACTATGTCCGCCACCTTTACAAGTATGCTCTTCTTTGTGACTATGATGTGAGCATTGTATGTTTGGATTATATTTTATTGTTCCGTCTAAAAATGATTTTATTACTTCATCGGTGTTTCCGCTGGTTCCGGGATATACCGTTATTCCCTCTTGTGCAAGTGCTTCCTTTGCTCCGCCTCCGATACCGCCACAGATTAATGTATTTATTCCTAAATTTTTTAACATTCCTGCAAGAGATTCATGCCCTGTACCGTTACCGGAAATTATTTCATCGGATACAACTTTACCTTTTTCTATAGTATAAACTTTAAAATTTTCCGTATGCCCAAAATGTTGAAATACTTCACCGTTTTCATAAGTTACTGCAACTTTCATTTTAGCCTCCTTGATGTCTGCTAATAATTTTTCTATATTTGCAATATTGTTTATAAGTTTATTGTCCGAAATTTTTTCAATTTCACCTTTATCACAAAGTTGTGCAATTTGTGTATCTATAGGTAATTTATCAATAACTGATATATTGAATTTTTTAGCAATTTCTTCAATTTTACTTTCACCAAAAATTTTAATTTCTTTGTTACAGTCAGGACATTTAACATAACTCATATTTTCTACAATTCCCAATACAGGAATGTTCATTATTTTTGCCATATTAAATGCTTTTTCTACAATCATAGAAACTAAATCTTGTGGAGAAGTTACAATTATAATTCCATCAACAGGAATAGACTGAAAAACAGTCAACGGAACATCTCCTGTTCCGGGAGGCATATCAATAAACATAACATCTTGTTTAGCCCAAATAACATCTTTCCAAAACTGTTGTATTATCCCGGCAATTACAGGTCCTCTCCATATTACAGGATCTGTTTCATTGTCTAATAACAAATTAACAGACATTATATCAATACCTTCTTTAGAAAGGACAGGAAAAAAGCCATCTTCACCATTTATAGGTTTATCTGTAATACCAAATATTTTTGGTATTGATGGCCCCGTAATATCAGCATCCATAATTGCTGTGCTATAACCTTTTTTGTTAAGAGTATTAGCCAATAAAGAAGTAACCAGTGACTTTCCGACTCCTCCTTTACCGCTAACAACACCTATAATTTTATGTATTTTTGTTGATTTATGAGGTTTCTCAATAAAAGATTTCTGTTCTTTACAAGAATCGTCATTACAATTACAACCTTGTTCTTTGCATTCTGACATTGTTGCTCTCCTTATAAAAATTACTTTATGATTTTAGTTTACAAGTTATAAATTTGTAGCTTAATATTTATAGCGAAAAATATTTAAATTTTTAATTAAATAGAACACAGTTAAAACTTATTAACGATATATGTAATATGTAATTAATAACATTATACCGGTAATTGTTAATTTATAATTTCAACAGAAATTCATTATTTTAATCTGTTTGTCAATCGTCCGATACTAAAGTTATTTTCATTTCTACGGCTATCTTTTATACATAGCTGTATATATTAAATGTGTTACTTATATATTGTTTGGATCTGCAATAAATCCTTTAATTGCTGAAGCTGCAGCAACTGCAGGACTTGCTAAAAATAATTCCGATTTCGTATTTCCCATTCTACCTACAAAATTTCTATTTGTTGTTGAAACACAT